>CAJTZQ010000006.1 GCA_910583795.1 uncultured Muribaculaceae bacterium | reverse complement strand
TTAATTAAGCATACATGTTGATGATAGCCTCATAGAGCTCCTGCTTGCCGGAAGTCTGTGCCGGTTCGTTGACACGGCGACCGATCTCTGCAAGCTGCTCAAGCGTGAGCCTGCCTTCTTCAAATTCCTTACCTTCGCCCTTGTCGAACGATGCGTAGCGGTCTGCAAGCATCTTCCTGTAAGGTGATTTCTCAAGAACGTCGGCTGCGCTGAGAAGGGCGCGCGCCATCGCGTCCATTCCGGCGATGTGGGCGATGAAGATGTCCTCAAGGTCGGTGGAGTTGCGGCGTGTCTTGGCGTCGAAGTTCGTGCCGCCGTTGCCGAGTCCGCCGTTGCGGATGATCTGCATCATCGCCTGCGTCAGCTCGTAGTTGTCGATCGGGAACTGGTCTGTGTCCCAGCCGTTCTGGTAGTCGCCGCGGTTCGCGTCGATGCTGCCGAGCATGCCGTTGTCGACGGCGACGGCGAGTTCATGCTCGAAGGTGTGACCGGCGAGGGTGGCGTGGTTGACCTCGATGTTCACCTTGAAGTCCTTGTCAAGACCGTGAGCCTTGAGGAAGCCGATCACCGTCTCGGTGTCGACGTCATACTGGTGCTTGGAGGGCTCCATGGGCTTGGGCTCGATCAGGAATGTGCCCGTGAAGCCCTTGCTGCGTGCGTAGTCGCGTGCCATGGTCAGCATTGTGGCGAGATGCTCCTTCTCACGCTTCTGGTCGGTGTTGAGCAGGCTCATGTAGCCTTCGCGTCCGCCCCAGAACACGTAGTTGCTGCCGCCGAGCTCTATCGTGGCGTCGATGGCGTTCTTTATCTGCACCGCCGCGCGTGCCACCACGTCGAAGTCAGGGTTGGTGGCGGCGCCGTTCATGTAGCGCCCGTTGCCGAACACGTTTGCCGTACCCCAGAGGTTCTTGATGTTCGTGCCCTGCATCTTGCCCTTGATGTATGCCACGATCTCCTTGACGTTTTTCTCGTATTCCTCGACGGATGAACCCTCATCGATGAGGTCAACGTCGTGGAAGCAGAAATACTCGATGCCGAGTTTCTCCATGATCTCGAAGCCGGCGTCCGCCTTGTTCTTCGCACGCTCGATGGCTGTCTCGCCCTCGTTCCAAGGGAATTTCTTTGTGCCGCCCCCGAACTGGTCGCCGCCCTCGGCGCAGAGGGTGTGCCACCATGCCATGGCGAATTTGAGCCATTCCTTCATCGGTTTGCCGAGAACCACACGGTCCGCATCGTAGTAGCGGTATGCGAGGGGATTGTAGCTGGATGTCCCCTCAAACTTGATTTTCCCTATCGAGGGAAAGTATTCTTTGTTTGCCATTTTAATTATAGGTTATGGTTATTAAATATTCCACTTTATAATATTCAACTTTCTTTGAAAGTTGAGGGTTAAAGGGTAACCTGTCATTATATTATACGAGTTCACGCGCGAGAATACTCTTCCAACGGGCGTAAGCTTCCAGATAAGGGGTGCGGTCGGCGGCTGGTTCGATCACTTCAAGCACTTTGAGAGAACCGAAAGCCTCGTTGTTGTCTTTGTAAATTCCTGCACCGATTCCTGCACCTTTTGCAGCTCCAGCCGCGCCGTCGGTGTCGACGAGATCGATTGTCGCGCCCGATACGGAAGCGAGAGTCTCGCGGAAAATCGGACTCAGGAACATGTTTGCCTTCCCTGCATGAATACGGTTTATCTTCATCCCGATAGACTCCATAATCTCCATTCCGTACATGAACGAGAAGACAATACCTTCCTGCGCGGCACGGATAATATGATTACGGTTGTGGATGTTGAAGTTGATTCCATGGAAAGAACATTCTATCTGACGGTTTTCCAACACACGCTCCGCACCGTTGCCGAAGGGGAGGATTACAACGCCCTGTGAGCCGACCGGCACTTTTGCAGCAAGCTCGTTCATATCTGCATAGCTGATACCTTCCGGTGCCACGTTGCGTTTGATCCAGGTGTTGAGGATTCCGGTGCCGCTTATACATGTCATGACGCCAATGCGGGTCTGTTCTGCAGAATGATTCACGTGGGCAAAGTTGTTGACGCGCGAACGGGGATCGTAATCCACAGTGCCGTTGATGCCGTAGACCACACCTGAAGTGCCGGCGGTAGACGCCACTTCTCCGGGATTAAAAACATTTAAAGACAGCGCATTGTTCGGCTGATCGCCTGCACGATAGGTTACGGGAGTTCCCGGCGCGAGTCCGAGTTCCTTGGCTGCATTTTCTGTCAAACGACCCTGTTCGGAGAAAGTAGGCTTCACTTCGGGGAACATGGATGGTTCGTATCCATAGTATTCCATAAGGAACGTTGCCGGAGTGTTGTCTTTGAAATCCCAAAGCATGTATTCAGATAGACCTTCGGGATTTGTGCAGATCTCGCCGGTGAGTCTCATGGCGATATAATCGCCGGGAAGCATCACTTTGTAGATTTTTTCAAATATTTCGGGTTCTTCCTCTTTCAGCCAGCGGAGTTTGGCGGCGGTGAAATTACCGGGAGAATTTAGAAGGCGGGGGAGACATACGTCAGCTCCAAGCTCGTTGAAAGCCTTTTCTCCGTAGGGGACGCCTCTTGAATCGCACCAGATTATCGCGTCGCGTAGAACCCTGTGTTCCTTGTCGATAGCCACGAGCCCGTGCATCTGATAGCTAATGCCGATAGCCTTTATATCTTTTGGATCAGCACCGCTTTCCTTCAGCACAGAGGCTGTTGCCTCCTTAAGATATTTCCACCAGTTTTCCGGATCCTGTTCCGCCCATCCCTGACGTAGAGCCTTGATGGGAGCCTCGTTTTTCGGAAAAAAATCAGACGCGACACACACACCGGTGGCTGCGTCCACAAGAGCCGCCTTTACAGACGAGCTGCCTATGTCGTATCCTAATAAATACATTAATTATTCGATTTTATGATTTGACTTTAGCGCCTGTCGAAATGGTAGCTATTAATGTCAAGGTGATGATATAGGGAAAAGACAGGCAATAATTAAAGCCGGGGGCAGGGGAGTGGCTCCTGCTCCCGGCTGTCAGATTGTCATTTCTAACTTAAGTGTAAAGAATAGTATATCAGAACATTGATTTCGCCTGATTGTAGACATTGTCTGCAGTGAATCCAAGTTTTTCGTCAAGTACTTTATATGGCGCGGAGAATCCGAATGATTCGAGTCCCCAGATTTTTCCGTCTGTACCGACAAGACCGAGAAGGTTTACGGGAAGTCCTGCCGTGAGACCAAATTTCTTCACATTTTTCGGAAGCACCTCTTCCTGATATGCGGCAGACTGAGTGCGGAACAATCCTTCAGAAGGAACAGAAACCACACGAACTTTCAATCCGTCTTCGCGAAGTTTTTTAGCACCGTCTACGAGAGTTGAAACCTCAGAGCCGGTGGCAACAAGCACAACATCAGGATTTTGGTCAGAGCCAGCCACGATGTAGCCACCCTTTTCAGCTTGAGTGTAGTCATTCCCTGCGGGGAGATTGTTGATGTTCTGACGTGAAAGGATAAGTGCGGTGGGGGTATAGACATTCTCCATCGCGAGTTTCCATGCAACAGTTGTCTCCTCTGCGTCTGCGGGACGGAGCACGAGCACTGAATTTCTGCCATGGTGATTTTTGAGTTTCTCCATGAGTCGAATCTGTGCCTCCTGTTCAACAGGTTCGTGTGTGGGACCATCTTCACCAACGCGGAATGCATCGTGAGTCCAGATAAATTTGACAGGAAGTTCCATGAGAGCCGCCATACGTACGGCAGGCTTCATATAGTCGGAGAATACGAAGAATGTAGCGCAAGCAGCGATCACGCCTCCGTGGAGAGCCATACCGATGCAGCAGCAAGCCATTGTAAGCTCGGCAACACCAGCCTGAAGGAATGCTCCTGAAAAATCACCTTTTGCAAAAGCATGGGTCTGCTTGAGGAATGATATGGTCTTGTCAGACTCTGAAAGGTCGGCTGAAGAGCAGATCATGTTCGGAACCTGCTGAGCGAGCTGGGCGAGAACGGCACCGGAAGCGTTGCGGGTGGCGTCATTTTCTTTCTGGACAACCTTGCTCCAGTCGATCTCGGGAGCTTTGTTTTCAAACCAGGTTGTAACCTCGGCAGCCTTTTCAGGGTTAGCATCAGCCCAAGCTTTTTCTTCGCCACGGCGTTCAGCTACAATGCCTTCAAGAGCTTTTGCGCGGTCGGCATAAAGAGCTTTAACTTCGTCGAAAATCACGAACGGATCGTCGGGATTACCTCCGAGGTTGATGACAGTATTGCGGAATGCATCGCCTCCCAGAGGAGCACCGTGGGTCTTGCAGTTGTGTTCGTAAGAGGTATTGTCAGCCTTGCGGGCGCCCTTACCCATTACTGTCTTACCGATGATAAGGGTAGGACGTTCCATTTCAGCTTTAGCGGCATCGAGGGCTTTACGAATCTGGTCAACGTCATTACCGTTGATTTCAATCACGTTCCAACCCCATGCACGATATTTCATAGCCGTGTCTTCATTGGAGACTTCGTTGCATTCAGTAGATAGCTGGATGTCGTTTGAGTCGTAGAACATCACGAGGTTGTTCAGCCCGAGGTGACCGGCGATACGACCGGCTCCTTGAGAAATTTCTTCCTGGATGCCACCGTCGGATATGTATGCATATATAGTCTCTTTCTCAAAGCCGGGATTGCCTGTGCGTGCAGCAAGGAATTTTGCGGCAATGGCTGCACCGACAGCGAAAGTGTGACCCTGACCGAGAGGACCTGAAGTGTTTTCCACTCCGCGTGCAATGTCAAATTCCGGGTGACCGGTAGTAGGGCTGCCCCATTGGCGGAGTTCTTTGAGTTCATTGATAGAATATTTACCGATGAGGGCAAGCTGCGCATATAGCATAGGAGCCATGTGACCCGGATCAAGGAAGAAACGGTCGCGAGCATTCCAATTTGCATCTGAGGGATCGAATACAAGATATTCGCTAAAGAGGACATTGATGAAGTCAGCACCGCCCATAGCGCCGCCGGGATGTCCTGATTTTGCTTTTTCTACCATAGCAGCAGCCAAGATTCGGATGTTGTCGGCTGCGCGGTTAAGAATTTCTTTTTTCATAACGGTTAATTATTTCATGATGGTTTCAAGAAGAGAGGGAGAGAGGTTTGATTCGCAGTGCAAAGATAGTAAATAAGGATTAAAAAAAGGTTTAAATTTGTTGCAAGAAAGTGCTTAATTTGATATGCAGAGAGTATTTTTTGATTAATTAAAGGTAATTTTGAGTGTAAATGGTGATTATTGGTAGTAATTTTAGGAATTTGCTCACGTTTTCTTGTTAGTTCAAGTATGTTGTCCGGGTTTTCGAAAAATGGTCGGACATAGAGAAGAATCATGATAAAAAAGTAAAAAAATGGATATCTTTTGGCTTATTTTAGGCCTTGTGCTTATTCTTGTGGGTGCCGACGCACTTACCGACGGAGCTTCCGCAATGGCAAAACGTTGGGGGGTGAGCGATCTTGTTGTGGGCCTCACGGTGGTGGCTTTCGGGACTTCCGCCCCTGAACTTGCAATCAGCCTTGTGTCTGCACTCAAGGGGAGTGCCCCGATGGCTGTGGGAAATGTTGTGGGAAGCAATATTTTTAATGTCTTGGTCATAATAGGAATCGTGGCGATAATAAAGCCTATAAAGATTCAAAGTTCGATAATGGTAAATGAGCTTCCGTTGGTGATGCTTTCCTCGGTGGCTTTGCTCGCAATAGGTTGTGGAGATGTCTTGGGTGTTGCCGGTACTCGGGAGATCACACGACCCGAGGGTATTTTACTGTTGCTTTTTTTCATGATCTTCATGCGCTACACATTCTCACAGGCTAAACAGACACCCGCGACCGATCCTACGGCGGAAAATGCTGCAAGCAAGCCTTTGATGCCTATGTGGAAATCAATTGTCTGGGTTATTGGAGGTCTTGTCGGACTGGTGTATGGAGGAGACCGCTTCGTGGCGGGCGCCTCGGGAATCGCCTCCTCATTAGGTATGAGCGACGCGTTGATAGGATTGACAATTGTGGCTGCCGGAACATCGCTTCCTGAGCTTGCAACCTCTGTGACCGCCGCCATGAAAGGGAAAACAGGTATTGCGATAGGCAATGTGATCGGCAGTAACATCTTTAATATATTCCTTGTGCTTGGATTGACTGGCACCATCATGCCGTTGCCTTTCGGAGGGATAACGGAGTTTGATCTGCTTGTTATGACCGGAGCTTCAATATTGTTCTGGCTGTTCAGCTGGAAATTTGCAGAGCGCACCATCACACGTTGGGAAGGAGGGTGTATGTTTGCTTTCTACATTGCCTATATCGCCTGCCAGATTGTGATGATGTAATTCAACATTCAAAATTATTTCAGAGCCATGCATTCTGACGTGCCCGTACGGAAAGAGAGGCACTCAGGATTTTAATAAATTCCTGCATTGAGCGTTTCCTGTAGGTGTCGCGGAGAGTGTGTACGCATCCATCCATTTCACTCCCTTCTCCATCGATTGGTATCGCCTTGATCCCTGATTCATTAAGAACTGTGGCTTCCGCGAGAACGGACACCAATTTCCCTTCCCTTAAAAGTTTGAGAAGGATATTTACTTCATTGAGTTCTATTTTAATCTTAAATTTGTTGATGATGCTTCCAGCCATGTTATCGAGAGAACTTCTTGCCTGTAATCCCGGAGAGGGAAGGGCAAGGTCGTAACGAGACAACATGTCTAACGAGACTTTTTGTTCGGAAGCCAATGGATGAGAGTCGGCAACTATGGCTGCAAGGTAATTCTGAAACAGATAATGTGATTCCACGCCGGGAATCGGTGTGTTTGGTTTAAAGGCAAGTACGAAATCAAGTTGATGGTCAACAAGAAGATCCATCAACTCAGCCATGGGCTTATAAAGAATATTGAGTTTTACCTTAGGATATTCTTTCATAAAAGTGAACAGCGATTCTGTAAGTATAGGGCTGAACGAATATGTCACCCCGATATTCAAGACTCCGCAAAGTCCTTCGTCGAGGTCTCTTATACGTTGTTCGCAGAGATCTGCGTCGAGTAGGGTCTGGCGTGCATGCGGAAGCAGTTCCATTCCTGCTTCAGTGAGCATTACGCTATGGCTTGAACGGGAAAGCAACTGAGTGCCAAGAGAATCTTCAAGCTGTTTGATTTGCTGAGACAGCGTGCTCTGGGTGACATACAATGCTTTTGCGGCTTCAGAGAAATTAAGAGTCTCAGCCACTTTTACGAAATATTTGAGTTGACGAAGTTCCATGTGTCAGCGGGTGGCGGTAAACGCACGGTTTTTGAAGATGAATATTGGGATTGTGGCGCATATCACCATTGCTAGAATGATGGTGACAGTGATGAAGCCGTTTTGAGCAAACTGATAGAAATAGTATTCAAATGATTCTTGCGAACTTTCAAGCATGCACATTATTGCTCCCCCGAACGATTTATATGCATATATGCCGGGAATCATGGGGAGGAGTGATGGAAAAAGGTATGCCTCAGCCGGTGTCTTTGCATATGGGGATATGAACACTGCGAGTGAACCTATAATCAAGGAGGCTACACTTGTAGCTGCGATGATATGTAGATTCATTCCGGGTTGTATGAGGAGGAAACGTATTGAATGCCCAATGGCTGCAATGATTCCGCACCATATGTAAGCACGTTGAGGAATCCGGCTGATTGCCCCGAATCCGATTGCCGCAACGGCGGCAAGGAAGGCATCTTTACAAAATTCGAGAAGCATTGGTTTTGGGTTTTTGGTTGGTGGTCTTTGGTCTTGGGTCTTTGGTCTTGGGTTTATGGTTGCTGAATCAATTAGCAAATGCATAATGCATAATTCATAATCAGTTTCAAGTCTTGAGTGTGGTGGGAGTGAAGCGAGCACTCTCACAACTCACAACTCATAACTCATAACTCATAACTCACAACTCATAACTAACAACTAAAACATACTTACGCACATTAATTTCATACCTAGGCAAAGTCCCAAAGAGAGGCATCCGGTCAAGACCATTGCATCTATGAAACGTATCACGGCACATATATAATGATGATAGAGCATGTCGTTGAATGAATTAAGAAACGGTATGCCCGGCACAAGATACAACACGCTTGTGCCGATAGCTACTGCCGGAGTGCCCCCGTATGGGAAGAGATAGTCAGCGGCGCCGATCACTGAAGAAACGAATGCACAGATGAAAAACACAATCCTCGTGTCTACACCTTTCTTCAGGAGCACCTGTTTCAGGTTGAACCCTAACGCTGTGGCAATAAAGACAATAGCCATTGCAATAGCATCGCCGCCGAATATGCCACAGAACGCGGCATTGGCACAGGATGCCAGGAGAAGAGTAAGCCATGGGTTCTCGGTGTCTGACGATATGACATTGAGGAACATTTTTTTTGCTTTACCCAATGGGATGTGGTTGTCTGCCACCGACCAGCTCAATTCACTGAGCCGGGTGTTGAGAGAAAAACTTATCGGTGCCGGTTTTACTGACGCAATGGAGGTGAAAATGTCGTCTTTCCCCGGATGCCATACGGTCATGTGGACATGCCGGGGCATTATTGTGAGATCCACTTTTTTCCCGAAGACTGCCGCCATGCGGTTGATGTTTTTTTCAAGACGGATGCATGTGGCTCCGCACCCAAGAAGGGAGACTGCGTATTCCGAAAGGAACAGGCAGACCTCCTTGGACGACATCTCAACATTTTCGGGACGCAACGGATCGTCGCTCCCTATGATTGCTTCATATTTATTAGTAGTCGAAACCGTCATAATCGTTTTGGAGGGTTTTGGCAATAGGATCGCCGGCGATGAAAAATTCTTCCCTCTCTTTTCCTAACTCAAAAAATTTTAATTTATGAGTATTGTTTTTTGAATGATTGCGGACAGATTTCTTGCTGTCGTCAGCCACTCTCATTAAAATAACACCGAGAAGAAATGCGGCTACACAAAGCCATATAATAACAGATACAGACATAACTTATACGATTTTTAAATTTGTCGCAAAGTTAACGCTGTATCTGTATAATGGTTTTATGATGTCAATAGTTTATTTCGATAGCCGCAATCGGTTTTAGTTGGTCGATGGTCTTTGGTCGATGGTCTTTGGAATATCTTTATAGACTGGTGGACTAATAACTAATTTATGGTTTATCGATGGGTTATTTTATAGCGTCAAGGATGGTTTGGCATTCGGAAATTGTATCATCCCAATCCGGAGAATACGGCGTCAGCCGATTTATCAGGGTTTCAAGAACTTTTTTCGCCTCTTTCCTTTGATGATCCTTTATATATGCCAATGCGAGCAGTTGACCGGAAATCGCTATTTCCTGAGGGTCGTCTGCTGAATCAAAAGCCTTTCTCAATGCCGGAATTGCTTTTGCGGGATCGGAAGAATATGCTTCAATAGCCGTAGGTTCCCCATTTGGGGATTCAACCGACTCTTCACCGCCACGTGATATCATGGCTATGTCGTTGGAATAGAAGTTGAAAATGACATTGTCAACCGACTCACGGCTTCGCTTTTCAAAGTTTAAAACCACTGTCAATGCTATTACAACCACCGCAGCTATCGAGGCAGCTTGCCATATCCATGATTTTAACCCCGTTTTCTTGGGTGACGTTTTTTCTGCAGAGCTTGAAACAGATTTGGATGCAAGATATTTCGGGGTATCTTCAGCGGCTGTCGACGCACCGGCTATTTCGGCAGGCACATCATCCCGGTCAGAAAAATCAATATGCCTGTCAGCTTTTGTACTTGCATCCAACGGCACCCACAGGGCGCGGTCATGTATGTTATTAAAAGGGGATGTGCGTAATCTTGGACCCATAATTTCCCGAAGCTCTTCCTTTGATATATTCTTCATGGCAGCCCCGAATTCAAAATCGTCTTGTTGCGCTTCAAGGCAAACCCCTTTCACAACTGAGAGGTAGGTCTGAAACTCCACGGCTAATTCAGAATCGTTTTTCAGGCGAGATATGAAATCCTTCTCCTCATCAGCGGAGAGTTCACCAAATATATATTGATCAAAAAGAATTATATTCTTCATAACACGATAAAGATTAGTCGATGATCCCGGCTCTCTGCAAGGCTGCCTTTACCGGGGAAATAAGATTTTTCACACATTGCCAGCGGCGCGACTGCACGCTTCTGGCTGAATTGAATCCGATGGCGTCTGCAATCTCTGCAAGAGAGAGGCGTTCGTAGTAGAAGAGACGGATAATTGTGGCACACGGTTCGGGAGTACGCGTCAGTTCCTCCGCTAATACGGCGTCAGCCTGCGGATTGTCGAAAATCGTCAGGTCTTCCTCTTGCATCTGCTTTTCGATTGTGCGGATACGGTCGAGGGTGGCATTGTTTTCTCCGGTATCGGTTGGAGTTTCGTAAGAATCTGTTATTCCGGCATGACGCATAAACTTGCATGCGATGTTATACCCTACGGTCATTATATAGGTATACCATGATGTGCCGTCTTTGATTCTTCCGGCTTCCAAATTGTCGTAGATAGCCAGGAAAGTATCCTGATATATATTTTCCGCGTCTGCCAATGTCAGATTAGGAAACTTTTTTGTGAGGCTTGTCATAAACGGCACGCGCATCTTTGCATACCATTGATCTGTGACATCCTTGAAGTTTAGGGGCATTTGAGAGTATATTTTTTGCAAATATACCACAAATTCTTATGATATAAAAATCGGGAACCTTGCCTGACATGGCGGTTGCCGTTGTCAGGCAGGATTCCCGATAGAGGCAAGTCTGTAGTTGTGTCAGGCGGCGTCAGAATAGGTCTTCATCGTCTTGATTGGTGTCGTTTTGGAAAAATAAACCTGAAATCCTTTGTCTTATATTAAATTTCTCATTGGGTGAAGAACATTGTTTTTCAGCTTTGATTCTCCTTTCTTCGTGATTGGCAAAGTCATGGTTAAATTTCTTCCACATGTTTTTGGTGCCTGTGCTTGAAGCGTTAAAAGTTAAGGAATTGTCTATCTGAATTTTTTTCGACATTTCTTCCACGTCGATATTGGCACCTATCAAATTGACCGTCCATCCCAATTCTTTTACCTGAGATATAAGATCGGCAACCTGTTTCCAAGAGAAATTGGTTGAAGAGTTCTCCATTCCATCGGTGATTATCGTGACAATACCGGTGGAATCTTCATGAGTGGCTGCAACGGTTTTCAGTTCGGAGAGGGTGTTGCCGACAGCGTCGAGAAGGGGGGTGCTTCCCCAGGGACGGTATGTATCGGGATTCATGTTGGCGATTTCATTGATAGGTTGGTTGTGGTAGACATATCTCGATGGAACCTCTGGATTGCTTTGGAAGAGATAGATGCTGACAAGGTTGCGTTGAGTGTCGCCGTGCTTTTCTTCGAGAGAACGGATGAGGTTGAGAGTTTCGTTGCATCCTTCGATTGTCTCTTGAGTGAGTGGACTCATCGAGCCGCTTTCATCAAGGATGATAAGATTAAAAACAGTAGTTTTTCCCATAATTGAATTGATGTTAATATTGTTTTGGCGGGTTGTTTTCCCTTTGTATCTTATAATACCATCAACCCCGGCAAGGTAAATCAAAAATCAGAAAATATGTCAAAAATATAAATGGTAATATTTTTTTGCCTTTAAGATTATGTAGTATAAGCCTCTAATATATAGGAGTTTTTTTGAAATGTATTTGACGTGTAAGCATATTTTTAGAGAGTATAAAAATTTGTAAATATTAGAGTATGTTTACTTTTAATATTAAGAAATCTTATGTTTACTTTTAATATTAAGAAATCTTTAGAAGCCTTTTTGGCTTGTTTTAAGTCTTCATTCAGTCGTTATGGAACCCATAACTCCTTCACTGAGTCTCAAAACAACCTCAAAAACTCTTTCTAAATCTTAACTTATGCCAAAAGTAAACATACTCTTAGGAAGATAGGATTTAAAATTCATTTATTTTGTATCTAAAAGTGTAATTTAATTGAAGATTTAGATACATAATAGTTCAATTGCTTTGTAAAAAACTATTATATGTAATCTTGATATGCTGTCTAAATCTATTAAAATTATGGTGATTTAGATAGTATATATTGAAAAAATAGTATTATATTTGTACAAATTTTGAAGTATGCTCATAGGACGAGAAGAAGAAATATATCAACTTGAAGAGGCTTACTCCTCTTCCGAGTCAGAATTTGTCGCCATATATGGTCGTCGGCGAATTGGTAAAACATATCTTGTAAGAGAGACGTTGCAGAATCGTTTTTCCTTTTTCCATGCAGGAGTATCTAAATTGCCGGCTAAGGGTCAACTTGTGGCATTTTATAATTCATTGGTAAATCATGGCTACACACCTTCACGAATACCTAAAAATTGGCTTGAGGCATTTCAATACCTTTTGACCTTTATCAAGGATAAGAAAGAGAATAAGAAAATAATTTTTCTTGATGAACTTCCGTGGATGGATACACCTAAGTCTGATTTTCTTCCGGCATTTGAACATTTTTGGAATGGGTGGGCATCGGCAAGGAAAGATATCTTATTAATTGTGTGTGGTTCGGCAACCTCATGGATTATCAAAAATATTGTTAATAATCATGGTGGATTACATAACCGACTTTCTCGAAGCATCAAGTTGAAACAGTTCACTCTGAGAGAATGTGAGAAATATGTTGCATCTGTGCGTATGCAGATGACCCGTCCGCAAATTATAGAGGCATACATGATATTTGGGGGTGTTCCTTATTATTGGAGTAAACTTGACCACAGATTCAGCCTTGCTCAGAATATAGATCGTATGTTCTTCACAGAGAATGCTATTTTAAAGAATGAGTTTGAGGATCTATACGCCTCATTGTTTAAGCATCCTGATCCATATTTGAAAATTATATCTGTACTGGGAAAGAAAAAAGTGGGAATGACAATCGAAGAAATTTCAGAGTCAACAAAACTGTTCCGAAACGGTTCATTAACTAAATATCTTGGTGATCTTGAAGCTTGTGGATTTATACGTTCATATTCGTCCTATGGGAATAGGGTGAAAGGAACTGTATATCAACTTATCGACAACTATACATTATTCTATTATAGATTTCTTTCATCTAAAAAAAATACAGATGAAGGTTATTGGTCAAAAATTCAAACGAGTGCAGTATTTTCCAATTGGTGTGGGTTATCATTTGAAAGAATATGTCTGCTTCACATTCGTCAAATAAAAAATGCTTTAGGGATTGGAGGCATATTGAGCAATGAATTTTCATGGCGTACTCCGCCATATGCCGATCTTCCAGGTGTCGAAATAGATTTGCTGATTGAAAGAGCCGATAAGGTGTTCAATCTATGTGAAATGAAATATACGAAGAATCCTTTTATAATCGACAAAAAGTATGCCGCCAATCTTCAGAATAAGATTGCGAGATTAAGGGATGTTACAAAAACGAGAAACGCCATATTTCTGACAATGATAGCAGCCTCAGGTCTGACATCAAATGAGTATGCAGGAGATATACAAAATATTATAACTGCAGATGCCTTGTTCGACTGATTTTATATTTCTTATATATAGAATGTATTGGGATTAGTTCAGAAATGGCTGGGAGGTGGATAGGTTGGAATTTTTTCCTTCGCCTGAGGGGTCGAGGGCTTTATCCAATTCGAGTTTAAATGTATGTTTTATTTGGAAGAAAAGCTCAAAGACGGCGGCAAGATATGATGCCGGCTCAGGAATAAACGTGGAAAAGAGTAAGTCCATACGACTCATTATGTTTCGTTTGCCATTTTCATCCGGATCCGATAATATAATAGCAGGACCCATACAGTGGTTAGCCGTATTGATAGTCTCGATTATGAGAGGTAAATTAGTGTCTATGACATTTACATCTGCGAACGGTAAATCCCATATCCTTATGAAACTAAGATTCTGGTCGATACAGAAGTTCTCACCTTGATATTTAAGATATATTCTGTCCTCGTCGGGATCTTCCTGCGGCTGGCATCCCATTTCCTGCAGAGTCGTCAAAAGTAGTTCTTTATTCTGCGCTTGTAAATTTTCTTTTTCAGTCATTTCCTGTTGATATTTTTTAATTAATTCCATAGTTTCACAATTCGGTTCCGGATCCATTGCTCGAAGGGCTGCCTTGTCATGCAACGGAACCGGTTCAGAAGGAGGGGAAGGTGATTCACAAAAGGGCGGTCGTTCGGGACCTTCCCCGTCATCATAAAATTTGCGTTGGATTTCTTCATCGTCTTTCCTGTCTTGGATGGCGTTGAAAAGCCATCTGATGAAAAAGACTCCGATAAGCATAATCACAAAGCGCCAAAAGGTTTCTGTCATATCCTTAACTGTTGGTTACATCTTGTAATACCGATAATATGCAGAAGGTAAATAGTGACTTTATCGGGAGTGTGCGGATGTCAGTTGATAAGCATGAACGGTGCCCAATGGTAGGGGTCGGGGTGGCGCTTGCGAAACTCTTTCTGTGTCTCTACAAACGCCTCATTGAAGTTTGCTGAGTTTGGCAATCTCTTATAGAAACCGTTGATAAACTCTTCGGTCAGTTCGTTGTCGACCGACCATAGCGTCAGCAACATGGCTTTCACTCCCGCCATCTTCAAGGCTCTCTGCAATCCGAGCACGCCGTTGATCCTGTCCACGTTGCCTTGTGCAGTCTCGCATGCCGAAAGCACGGCTAATTTGCATCCCGACAGGTCCATGCAAGAAATTTCCCATCCAGTCAAAATACCGTCTTCCTTTCCCTCCGGCACATCTTCACCTGCCCATGCATGATTACACCCCGACATTGCGAGTCCGCATGTAAGTAGGGCGCGTTCTCTTGTGCCGGAGAGCACATGCTTACCAATAAATGCTTGATCTGATGATTGGATAAAAAATCCGTGAGTATCTATGTGTATAAGTTCTGGTGCATTGCTATCATATTTCTTGAAAGCTTCTTCCGAGGCAAATGCCGCCGAATGATTGTCAATCTTTTTTGTCTGGCTTTTGACGCATTGCAGCAGTTTGGCGCCGTCAATGGGAAGCCTGTTGAATTTTTTCAGCGGACCTCCTTTTTCGATGCTCACACGATAACCTGAAGTTTCACCGAGATTGTCCGTCATGTAATTATTCGACTGATTGGAATTGTTGAAATCAATATTATGGAACAAGGCGGCTGATCTAAGGCTTGCATCACGTTTTTTTATGTCAGGCACATCGTATGCCGCATTGATCCTCACAATCTCTACTTTGTCATTGACAATGCTGTCGCCCGTTCCCCAGGGAAGGGCACCGATGTTGATCATGCTCAATATACCTGTAGGGGAGACGTAAGCTTTCTTATATCCCTGAATATGATTCAATAGCGGAACCATGAGATTCCCCACACTGACTATCTGGTCATGCCGGTATTGTTCCGCCCGTGTTTTGTCGTCAAAATTATCGTTCATTCCAAAATGGAAAAGTTGCCATGCAATGACAGGTCCGAGGTAGACGAATTCATAATTCTCCACGCGGTGAGAGATGCCGAGACGTTTGTCGGTGTGAGGTTTGGAAGTGCAAATAATGGCGCCATAGCAATTTATCTCCTCTCCGTTTTCAATTTTGGGATACTCAACAATCTCGATTTCACATTCGTCGGGTGCAAGACCGGATGGCATCAGAACTGTCTTGTTATGGTTCAATCCATAGAACCCGGTAAAATCAGATGATATGCGCAAAGACCATTCAAGATGGTTGAGCTCAGAAGCTATGGCATTACGTTGTTCAGGATTAGTTGTGTTTCCCATTTTACGGCGTAGCTCAACGATCTTGTCAAAGGCTTCACGGTGTTTGCTGCTTCCGCCGGTTTTGATAGATTTCATCATCTCGGTGTAGGTCTGAATGGAAAGGGATTTCGTGAATACAGCATTCAGAAATGCCCCTGTCATCAGGAATTGATCCGGGTTTTCAAGATTGAAGGTGAATCCATAAGCGCGGTTAAGCTTTTCTGCTGTGTTGTTCCAGTATTGTTCAGTGTCATTGATTGCAAATGAATTTAGCGACTGCTCAATAAGGGACCTGCCGATATTAGTTGCTGTGAGGAGCATAGTAGAATACTTGTCTTTCCCTAAATACCAGGATGTCTCTATGGCATCGGTCATCGCAATCGGGTATGCACCTTTTGCTTGAGAGGAATTAAATACAGCGTCGTATGCCCTGTCGGCGGCTTCATAGTCTTTGTTATAGTGATGGAGGCAACGGGCAATGAAAAGATTCCAGTGCATTGCGTTTTCAGCAGTGAAAGAGTGGTCTCCTTTCATAAATGAAATCATGTTGGAGAAAGTGTCCTGCTCAGTATGGTCTACAAGTGCCAGGGCACAGCGCAGCATTGTGTTGATTGTAATAGGAGAAAGTTCCGATTCTTTGATTTCCGAAAAATACTTCATCCCGTCATTGAAAAATTTGATTGCATAATCAAAGTTTCCATATATAGAGAATAATTGAGATGTGTTGAAAAGTATGCGGATCCAGTGGTTTCCTGAATTGCGCCCGGTCATAAGGCAAAAGGATGTTGCTGTCTCAAGAAAATTTGCAGCACTTGCATATACTCCCCCTCGTACATAATATTCTGCTGCCGAAGTCATGAGATAGTGTGCATTGTGGTTTACAATTTTTTCAGTGGAATATTCATTCAAAAGTATGTTGAATGCTTTTTCCAGTACAATTCCTGCCGCTATATAATCCTGACGGCCGACAAGAATGTCGACGAGATCGCTTGCGAGTGGTTCAAAAAGTTCGACTGACCATCCTGGAGACGTAGTGAATTCTTCAAACTGTTTGACTGCCTCTTTTGCAAAATCGTATTGCGGAGAGATATAATCATCCGGTTGCTTAAGCTTTAATATCTCTTCCACAAGGCTGTCGGTGTCTGTATCGACCGTCTCTTTTGCCAATGCCGGGAAAGAGAGCAAGGCCAGTAGTATAAATAGAAAATATCGCATCATTGGTATAAGGTTATTGTGGGATGCTGGATCTTAAGGAAACATCCCGATGTTTTGTATGAACCGGATTTAAAATAATTTATCCATTTTTGTAAATCGGCATTTTTGAGCAGCAGCTTAGATATGCAGTAGGACAGTGAACCGTAATGGCGGTTGCCTACACGGAGTTCGAAATTCCGTTCGTTTTCTCGGCATGCACTCACTATTGCAATCGGAGACCCTCCACTGAATTTCTGAGGCGGTTTGATGGATTGCAGATATGTTTTGTCAGTAGGGGAGAAAAAGTCGGCTGTACCCCGCATAAAGTCGGGAAGCTCGTCCACATCGAAATCTTCGGGGAAATCATTGTCCCCCTTCTCCAAGCCCCGGCTATAGCAGGCGTCGAATGCCACGAAGAGGATTCCTGTCTTTCCGATTTTTCGGCTGATGTTGTCGAGCAGGGGGGCGATCTCATCATCTATAAGATGGTTCTCGCCCCGATATTTACTGTTGCCTGCGGCATATCCTTCAGATTTCAGAGCATCGTATGGAGCTATCGCCTCGTCATATTCCCTTGATTCATCGCCGTTGCAGTCTCTCACCGGTTGCCCGTGGCATGAAAAATGTAGATAGACATGATCTCCGGCTCGGCATTCGTTAGCTAATTTTTTGATTGCCGCGACGATATTCTTCTTGGTGGCATAGCTATTTGTAAGGCTGCTGACCGTGTAGACGTTCTCTTTCAACAAAGGGGCGAGCAGCGTCACGTCGTCGTCGCCATGGATCCTGCGCCACCCTGTCCGGTCGGTATCATAATCGCCGATCCCGATAAGAAGAGCCCTCCCTGCGGAACACAGTTCCGGGGTTGCCGAAAAGATCAGCAACCCCAAGACAAATATGATTCTTATCAACGGCATAGATACATCCAAATTCTAATACAAAGATACAATCTATTCCTTTACATTACAAAATTTTGTAAGTGTGAATAAAGGGGTAAAGATCAATCCTTGAACTGGAATGTGGAAACGATCTTTTCACCCGTTTCGGGAGATGTCCGTGAATTGTACTTGATGTTGACGTAGTAGAGAGAAAAATCCGGCTTCATTACGATTTTCTGATTTTGTACCAGGGTGTCGCCATTTTCTGCAAGATAATAGAAATTAGTCTCAAGTGCGGGATGCCCGGCAAATGATATGCTGTCGACGTCGCTATATCCGAGACATTCCATATCTTCCTCATTTGTATAATTACGTGTTTCTATCGACAAATCCATAAACGTACGTAATGGTAGATCCATTTTATGACGCGACAACACTATGTACACTTCAGGAGAAATCCAATAGCTGTTATGATGCTTAGGCATGATCGACACTTCGTTCATTTCCAATTTATTCATAGCTTCTTCCCCCATTTCATTAAGTTCATCCAAAGTATATGTTTCCCCTCTGAAATTTGCATACGCTTGATAAGTATCAGGATAACGTATAGAGAAGAAACCGTTTTGATACACCTCCGGAAGATCAGTGTCAGACTGATTCCGGGGAGACTCCGTCTTAGGTTTGGGAGAACACGAGACAAGGAGAATCAGAAGAATTGTTGTTATAGGAAAATATTTTGCCATAATATTATTAATTTAATTGTCATTGGGGGGTATGATAAGTGTTGAGGTAAGGAGTGGGGTTCATATAGAATGCCTTGAATAAACCATCAGGAGTGTCATCGATTCGAAATGGATTAAGAATCAATGAGCCTATACCGAAATGCAGATGAGAGGGAGTGTTGGCTGCATTTCCGGAATTTCCCACTGTCCCGAGGGTGGATCCGTGCGTTACAACCGACAATGGAATAGCCGACACCTTATCCATGTGTGCATAATAATGAAGTCTCCACTTGGGGGCAAGAGAGACAACGACATTCCCCCCTTTGCCCGGCATGTGTCCTGCATACAGCACCCATTCCACACCTGAAGCCGGATGTATGGGAGTGTTCTTGCTTTTAAAAATATCCACACCCTTGTGAGTGATTGAAGTACCCCAAGGATAATACCAGAAAGATTCCTGATTGTAGTCGTTGCGGGTAGCACCTTCAACAGGATTTCGGAAGGAATAGGGTATTAGATACCCCAAAGCCATCACAGCTGCCGCACATATCAGTAATTTTTTGTAAAGTCTCATATTTCAGTATGCCAAATTCAACCCTCACAAACGAAAGTTGAGTTGTTATAAGTTTCTTTGATTAATTATACCGAAAGTTGAAAAAGGTAAAAATTCAACTCTCGCAAGCAAAAGTTGAGGGTTATGGGGTTATAAGGTTAAAAGGTTAATCTCCAGTCGAGGGAAGATATCAGGCTTCCATGGATATTATCTATAACTCTAATTCTTTAACCCATTAGTCCTCAATATCTAAGTGGGTTTGCGAAACTAAATAAAAAAGATTTTTTTATTCGTGAATTTCGATTGAAGGATGCTGTATGGGTTGGAAAATCCTCTTGCCGGTATATCGCTTCTCTTGAAAAGAAGTTGCCCAACGGTCAAAATCGACACTATCTTTGAGCAACGTGCTGATATAGTAGGAGAGTGATCCATACATTTTATTGCCCGGAGCCTTATATTCAAAATTCCTTTCATTTTCCCGGCATGCTGTGACCACCACCAGTTTCGCGCCTGGAGAGAATTCCTTCGGCTTTGGTAATCCTGAAACGAAAGATTTTCTACCCGTCGGAACAAACGTATGATCCGTACCTCTCGCATAACGGAGTAACACAGGGTCAAAATCCGTCATTTCATCCTTTTGTATCCCTCGGCTATAACATGCGTCTACAGCCACAAACAGTATTCCGCCACTGCCAAGTTTCTTTTTGATTGCATCAAGCAAAGGAGTAAGCTCGTCATCAACGAGATGGAATTGACCAATGTAGGTTCCGTTCATCTTCCGGCTGTCGCGGCATGCATCATAGGGAATTATAGATTCATCAAATTTCTTCGTTCCCTTTTCGTCGCCATTGTCGTCGCGGATCGGTTGTCCATGTCCCGAAAAATGGAAATAAACCTTGTCACCTGCCTTGCACCGTTGGGATAATGCAATCAATTGCTTGACAATCTCTGATTTCGTAGCCTTTTCGTTCACAAGAGAGACAATATCGTCAAATCCTTGCTTCTTTAGCAGGGGCACCAGTAACTCCACATCATTGTCTCCGTGAATTGGGTGCCAACCGGTTTTCATACGGTCATATTTACCGATACCGACAATCAAAGCCCTGCAGGTGGCATGTAATGAAACCTGCGATAAAAACAGAGCAAATATAAAAATCAAGATCTTTTTCATCATTCTATCAAAATAAAAGATGACCAAATTTCCGTAGAATCAGGTTCAGATTTGTAGAGAGATTTCTGAGCATATTGAAAAGAATCGTAAATAGATCCCCCTTTTGCAGCATGTTCATAAAACAGATCCATAAACTGTGATGTCCAATAATCATTCACCTTATTGAGAGTGCATATAATAGACTTGCTGCCGGCAATGCGGAACGCCCTCTGCAGACCCCATACACCATCGCTGTCGATACTGCCCAAGCCTGTGTCGCAAGCGGAAAGCACGGTCAGATTAAGATCAGGGAAATTCATTGTCTCAATCTCATCACTTGTCAGGAGGTCGTCTTCCTCATCCAAAATCTGGGGTGCTTTCCAAGAGATGTTGCCTTGACGGAGAACGAGTCCTGACAGGTCTGTTTTCTTGGCTGACAACGCCCTGCGCGCTATATTGAAGTCGAAATTCAGAGAATCGGAAGCAGCCTCGATTAAAGAATCGGAATTGCGATAGAAGCCGTGGGTTGAGAAATGAAGAGTCGATACATTGCTGTTGCTTAAATCTTTAATAGATTTTTCTCTTGCGTCGTCATTGAAGATAATCGTGGTGGATTGCTCCGGCAATCTGCTTTTTATCAGTTCAAGTTCATACTTCACTTCGGGGAGGTCAGTCCAGTTTCCCCGATCCATGGTCTCCCCTTCACCGATGGGGGAATTATGGTCGGAGACACCGACAGCCACTACATTCTTACCGATTCCTCCATCCGGTTTTATGTCAGCCAGATGAAACACCCTGTGAAGATTGTACTTCATAAATATTGGCATGTCATCAGGAAAAGGTAAGGATTCAATTTCTATATTGTTTAGAATTCCATCTGTGCAAAAGTATATATTGTCATAATTAGATCTTTGGTTGACAATAGGATTCCAAATCATACTTGGATTATCATGGATCTCATTGCTCGTGCCTATTTTTACAAATTTAGACAATCCATGTTTATCAATTAAGAAAGCTCCATACTTTTCCTCATTATCAGAATATTTTACAAATTCAATAGCCAAATCGTTAGGATTTAATGATGAACATACTTGAGATAAAGATTTGTCTATCGAACGAAAAATTTTTTTGTTATTTACCATGTGTCGATTTAATTCCCGTTCCAGAGAATCGACTGACACTGCTAAGGCGGGAATATGGAGAGTATCGCTATATGAAATGTAAAAATTAAGTTCTTCACGCTTGGCAGTGAGATCCCGGTAACGTTTTCGGGTTTGTATATTATGTTCCAATTCTTTTTCAATTACTTTCTTTGTTGTGAACAATAATCCTTTTCTGAACAAAGATATTTGTAATGCATCATAGTAATTTTGTTTAAGAATGGTGCCGTTCAATATATTGGAAAGAGGATTCTGTATTGCACCTCGGTCGTCACCGCTCAGCAGCAACAAGCTGTTGTATATATCTGTTTTTATTCTTGGAATAAGAGTTGAAATGTTTTGTGCATAATTTTTGGAATTATCTTGGTTTCGCAAAACTGATTCAAATTGTTGGTATATATTCAGTTTCTGCATAGGATTCATCGGATGGGATAGAGCTTCATTAAGGGCAAGAAGAGCTGCCTTCCTATTATTCTTGAATGACAAATATGTAATTTCTGTCATTATATTTTCATAATACTCATTTGATTTTGAACACAACTGTTTGAACTCTTGATATAGTCTATCAACAGGAATTCCGGGTATGAGATATTCACATGAAATCTGTAGAAGTTGACGTAGCGATTTGAAATATTCAGAATGTTCTTTTCCGTATAAAGATTCTTGTAGTTCAACTTGTCGAATTAAAATTCCAACGGCTTCTGTAGGTTTATTAAGTTTACAAAGATTAGTTGCATAATGTCGATTTAGATATGAAATCCTCATATCTTCAGGTGAAAGCTTGGCAAAATAGTTATATGCAATTGAAAAGTTCTTATCCGCTTCTCGATAATCAAATGATGATAAATAGAATATACCCAATTCAGTATAAACAACTCCTTTTGTAATGTCGCTGCATGATGGAATAAGATTTATAGCTTTTGTGATCTCCAATCTTTGAAGATGTTTATCAGATTCGAGCATACGCGCTTTCCGACAAAAATGACGAACTTTTCGGTCAGCGTATAGTGTTCCTGGATCAATATATTTTTCTGCTTCGTTATAATAATATAGAGCCATATTAGGATCCTTAAAGCTATACACATATCCTAAGTTGTCATTCCAACAGAACTTGTCAAATGCACTTTTTTGTGTATTTTTTTCCTCCATAAAAATAGCGATGGCATCATTTGTCTTTCCCATTTCTCCTAATGCACAAGCCTTATTGAGGCGCGTGGTGTATTTTGAATTTGGACTTGATGATAAGGATAAGGCTGTATCGAAATGGATTAACGCATCATTATATTGCCCAAGGTTAGTCAGTGCAAGCCCCCAAAAATTGTGAAGAGTACTGAGATTATTGATATTTACATAAGGAACATAAACATGGCACGCGTCAATGATATCTTTGAAGCGTGATTGAACCCAATATATGTTCATTAATTGTAATATCTTGCTGCTAAGATTTGCCTCTAACTTGCTATTGATTAGAGAATCTATTTGTGATCTATTATTATCGGGATTAAAAGAGAGTATTCCTTCTTTTAACTGAGAAATAGCGGCGCTATCTACTTTAATTGTTTTATTTCGGAATTCAAGATACCCCCACGACCCTATATAGAAATCGTTAAGATCAACATTCCATAGACTGTATATTATTTTAAGAATGTCTTTCCGATTGGCATCCACACAACGCTGAACAAAGCCTTTACGAGAATATCCGTTAAGAAATTCAAGACGTCCTTCTCCCTCTTTAAATTGTTTTAATAATTTTAGATAGGTGGCGGAAGCACAATCAATGGGCATTTCATCAAGGAATGAATCAATGAATTGAATGTGTGTCCGTTTAGGGTCAAATTTTAATGAATCAGCAAATTGCATCTTGATAGGAACGTACCAACTGTTCTTATCCTTTTTAATTTTAAAATTCCCTTTTTCTCGGAGTGAATTTTTTGCATTCCAAGCGACTGCAGAAAATCTGAAAAAATATGAGAGCCATCCCGGAAGCATTACATTTTTTTCAAATAAAATTTGCCATTTTTTAGCTTTTTTGTAATCATGACGATAAAATTCGAAATATGACAATGCATAGGCGGTGTTTATGAAATATGAAATGGTGTCGCGTCGTAAAATCTTTTGAGGGAAATTTTTAATGCGGTTTTCAATATGCTTGCGTTCTGTTTTTGTCAGTTTGGTTCCCGGTTTGATAAATCCAACCATCTCTTGAATGATACTGTCACGTGTAGAAAGCGATTCTCCCTCATAAACTATGTTGTTAACAGGCATAGCGTAACCGCTGCAGTAACATCCTAAAATAAACATTACCGTTGCGATTGTTTTGTAGAGCATGGAAGGAACGCTTCTTTTGATTTTCATTCCGGAAAGGGTTTTATTTGAGAGAGGGGAGGGGTTTATGTTGCAGGATGCTGCCGTTCTGGATGAGGAGCGGACTCCTGGTAAGCCCTATCAGATAATAGACTATAAACCAGAGAAAGAAATAGAAACTTGTTTTCATATAGAGCAATTATCGTAAAAGTAACCAAATTAACACACCATAGACTAACAACGGCAACAACACACAGATTATTACCGAATTGAGAACGTAATTACCACCCCAGCGATTGAACCAATTCAAGAAATTGACAGAGTCTTGAAAAGCCTGATCACACCATTCTCTAAACGTGTGTCTTGTGGCAATGAATATTCCTATCCAGACGCACATAAGAGCGGCAGAGGTTATGGGGAGACCTATCCAACAGTCGAACATCACGCTCCAAGACAGAGGTATCAGCAAGTAATAGACAAGTATATTGACTTCATTATAAGTCAAACCTGTCTTCTTGCCAATAAGGAGCAGTGAATTTGCAACCACAGCAAAAGTTTGTTTAATCATTCTTCAGAATTAATAAGATGGAATTCCTTTGCAAAGATATATGCCATGTAGCAGTGAATGGTAAACAATCACCGCCCAATGTATAAATCGGTAGAGTTATTGTATGAACCGCCATCATTTGCCGAATATTGACTTGATGATAGCTTTGCCGATCTTGCGTTCAAGACCGGCACGAGAGGTCGGTATGCCAGTGGAGCGGGCAATCTGCTGCTTCACCTGCGTCACACCAAAAGCCCTCTTCCAAGAGAAAGTTAATCCCGGTATTTTCATAGAGTTTTATAAATTATTAAAATTATTTTTTTTGCTTTACAATAATTTAATATGTAAAAATTTCCAAGCCTAATGAATGAAAATTTGTCATTAGAAAGGCTTCTTGGTCATCAGTGGATTATCAAGAAGATTCTATTATTTTTTCAGAAAGATATCAGATAGAGAACTCATTCGTTCTTTACGATGACAACTTCTGCACGTCTAAGTGTATGCCCATTTCTGGTATAACCTTCTTTTTCTATTGATATAATATAACCATTCTGCTTTTCAGTATCTGGTTCTGTATCTGTAACCGAACATAGATCATCATTTGACATGCCATCATCAAAAGAGATCTTCTTTACGTCATGCTTCTCTAACATTGTGTTAAGTTTCCTTTTTGCATTAAGAAGTCTTTTTATTGCTTTTTGACTGTCTTCTGATTTATTCCATTCATGATCTTCAATAATTTTTTCTTCACGGGAAAATACATCAAGAACGGAAATCACATCAAGAAAAATTTCGTCAAGATGTTTTTCTTCTTTTTGATGATTAAATTCAATCTGATTTGATAATGTCTTGTTGTTTCTAAGCATATCAGAAATCATTTGTTCTATCTTTTCTAACATATATTATGAGCTATATTTGTCAGGGTTTAACTTATTTATATCAATATCTTTACTCTTGGTAGTTGTTGTTATCGGTCCATAATTATCAATTTTTTCAATAATAGGATAAGTAAAGTCAACTGCCAACCGACGAGCTGGACTATGAAGTTCTTTTTGTGCAGATGCAATTTCTCTTGCATCATATTTTTTTAATCT
This sequence comes from uncultured Muribaculaceae bacterium, assembly GCA_910583795.1. GTDB lineage: Bacteria > Bacteroidota > Bacteroidia > Bacteroidales > Muribaculaceae > Lepagella. The sequence continues at coordinate 53,905 of CAJTZQ010000006.1, read as the reverse complement.
CAAAGCCTTAACCTGAGCTTTAACGATCTCTACTTTTGTGGCATTTTGACTAATGCCTAATACTGTATAAGGGTTATTCATATTAAGCTAAATCAATATATAATTGTAACGCATTTTTAAGTTTTATACCTTCTGCACTAAGTTCTGAACCGTATGCTGGTCCTCCTGTCAAAAGGTTTTTTAACTCAAATGGTAGGGAGTTAAGAATTTCCTTCCTTTCATTCTTGAGAGCCTGGGCACTAACACGGTAGGTAGTACTCTTATTGTATTTTAACTCATTAAATATGGACATGACGGTTGATTTACCATACTTATCTGGTATTACGTACTCTCTAATACATATTCCTATCAAGGTACAAAGGTTGTCACATATACGGGAATTATCTTTGTTATCCTTGTATAAAGAATATACTTTCTGTAAAGCAGTTGAGTATGCCATTGATTTGTCACTAACCTTTTCTACAATTTGGCTAAGTTCGAAATTTAGTGATATTTCTTTTGCTTTGTACTTTAAGTTCGCTAATTTATTACGTAGCACAATAGTCTCTGCTGGAATGGAAGCTAAAGAATCAATTACATCGGCATGACCGGTCGCAATTGCAAACAAAACTATTTGTTCAGACAAAGTGTTTGCAACATTTCCTTCAAATTCTGAATCGGTTGATGATAAAACAGACTTTATGGTTACCAAATCACTTGAGTTTGCTTCTGTAATATATTTACCAACTAATGCTTCCAAAACATTACCGATATTGTTCTTTAATATTGAACATGATTTTGCCGCCTTATATGCGGACACAAGATCTTTTAACCCTGTTGCTAAATCCAGACTTTTATCATTTAACTTCCCTACAACACTTTGGTTTATGTAATTCCCGAAAATATATGCCAATGTGTTGTTATTTAGAGCATGACATATTATTGAAAATACACTTAACAATGTTCTGTAAGACGTGCCAGACTTTGTAACTTGAGATAAAACATTTTGAATCTCAGTTATAAAAGACTCATATAAATCTGAGAATCTTTGTATGGAATCAATGGTAGAACCAACAAATGCACTTCTAACTTGCGTAACTGACATAGATTTTGCAGCAGAAACGCAGTTTTTAGCGTTGGTTGAAGCATTTTTGTAATCCGAATATACACCTGAGTTTATGTTGTACTGGATGCCGACTTTTAAGACATTCTCGCCACCATAATTATCATACTCATAATCTAAAGTCTCTTTGATTTCATCCAGACATTTTTTTGTGGCATTAGCCATATAAGGTGCTGCAATAATACATGGATTATCCATATTTAACTTTACAAGGGAATCCATGGCATTTTTCTGCTCTTCAAAGAAATCTCTAAAAATGGGATCTTTGTCATCTAACGCAATCTCAAATCGATTGAGAAGAGTTTGTTGCACTTCTGAAATGGATATTATAGAACCCTCAATAGGGGCACTATAACCTACATTGTCAGGTAAAGAATCATAAGACTTAAATTTGGTGCCGCCTAATGAATTGGCTAATGTAAAGGTGTATGGATCGTCCCAGCTTGTATAATCTAATGATTTTACGAATAATTGATCACGATACACAGCAGTCAACCAGCATGAGATAATGGCTTTGTAATTCAATCTATTGAGCTTGCCATTCTCTGCAATTCCGAGACATGCAATTGCAACATTATGGAAATATACATCGTCTTCATACCAGTTTTTCCCAGAATCTTTTAGGTATTTCAAGGCTTTATTAAAATTGCCTTCTTCAAAGCATCTTGATAATATGTAAGACTGGATTGCTGGGCGTAAACCGGCGATCTTAGAATGTACACCTCTTAAATGAGGAGAAAGTTTATTATCGTATTCTTCGAGACTTCCAAGTAGTTTTTCAGCTTCTGATAAAGTGGACATTCCATTCTTAAGCCGATCTAGAATCTGATTAAATTTTACTAATAATGTTTCAGCCTCTTTGATATATTCGTTATTACACAATTCTATCAAATCACTTTCTTCAGGAAGGTATTCATTTATAAATGATAAAGATTCTTTAGCACCTTTATTTGAGATAATATACAATGAATAGCGATATGCTAAATCCTTTTTCTCTTTTGAAAATCCCACATAAGCTAAAATTTGTTTAACCTCTTTTTCTTCAATATGTTTCCCTTCCTTAATATTACAAAGAGCACAACGAATCTTACACCAAATCTTTGTCCTGGTGTTTGCTATGGAAGATAGAACCACATATGTAGAAATCGCATCAGAATACAAGCCATCTTGTTCGCACTTGTAACCATGGTTCTTATGAATGCTAATCAGCTCGTTGGTTATGTCATTTTGTAATGTATTTGATTTATTTTCATGGCATTGATTGGCAACATATTTGGAAAAATCTTTGAGCTGTTGCACACAATCTTTATAAGATTTGCTTTTAGCCAATCTGATTTCTAATCCATGAAGAATATCCCACAAAGAATTTATTTCATTCAATGTTGATTCTTTTACAATATAGCCATTTTTGTCTAAGATTCTAAAAGTTTCACATATATGCTCTATTTTGCCATCTATGTCATCAAATGAAGAAAGGGCTTCAGTTCTGAGTGTTATATAGTGGCTATACCATTTGTCACTATATAGTTTTAGTTCTTCACATAGATTATATGCTTCATGATATTCTTTGTTTGTAAAATACTTATTTATGACAGAGATAAAAGCAGAAAGAAGTTTCTTGAAAACGGGCTTATATTCTTCTGTGGCAAAAATTGGAGAATGTGAAATATGAAATGATAGTCCTTTTTTTACCAATTCTTGCTTACCGGCAAGAGTCTTTGCTTTCTTGCTTTCAGTATAATAAAGCATTGCAAGCTTTGGCTCTGCTAAATTGGATAAGCCAACTAACTCATTAAGAATCTTTTTTGCGACTTCGTTTTTACCTTTATCAACAAAGCTGTCACACAAATTCAATTTTTCATTAACAAGTAATTCATCTGGATATTTAGCCAATGATTCATTCAAGAATGATAATCTGTCGTCAGTGTTTAATGAGGGTAAGGCTTTCAAAACACATGCAACATAAGAACGCTTAATATCAATGCCTTTTGTAGCAATATGATCAAAAACGGACAATGAGTACTTATAATCATCAATAGCAAAAATATGATCGCAAAAACTTGATACCAACGATTTATCCCAATGCGATATGGATGACTTATCTATTAGAAAGTCGACAATGAACGTATGGTATTTGTATTCCTGGTTTACAAATGCATCAAAAAGTTTTGTATCTGCCAGCTGCCTCCAAGTTTTAGCAAATACAGAAACGGCACGTTCTACATCAGTCTCATTTCTAATAATATCAATGGCTATCAAAATAAATCTCTCTGAAAGATTATCATCTTTGTATAGATTGATTGATCTTGATAAAACCTCAAATTTATATTTTCCTTCAAAATCAGAAGAGGTAACAATCTTAATGACAATTTCTTTATAATCTGATTCTACGTCATAACCTTCATTATTTAAAGCCTCTAACTTTGAAAGAATATAGTCGACATCATGATAAGATTTCAGTTCTTTGACATAGCTATCAAAACAATCAGAAATAAATGGCTTGAATATGTTTGTTGTGACGTATGCTTCGTCCGGAATATTATTTTCGAAGCACTCTTTAATGAGAGCAAGGGCGGATGTTGACAAGTTCGGAATCAACTTGTCATACTCCATTAAATCAAATAGAGGATCATGTGATTTCTTAAAATAGTATGCTTCCTTTATCAATGCCCTTCTTTGATGAAAATCAGATTCCTTCAAGCTTAGCTCATAGTATAATTGAGCAAGTCTTGGCTGTGCTTTTGCATGAAGACCGATTAACTCGCTATACAGTTGCATCGATAGTTTGTAATTCTGTTCTGCCTGAGCTCTTTCTCCAATCGCCAGTTTTTCACTTATACCCCAGGATTCATCATTATAAATATTCAGTAATCTATTTACTAAAGCTATACGAGAATTTTCATTCGATGTTTCATAAATTGATTTTGCCTTGGAAATATAAAGTTCCTTGTTATCAAGCCCCTTTTTCTTAAACTGTTCAAGTACAGTTAAGATATAGTCCTTATCCTCAAATAGACTTAGCTCTTTGAACAGGGTTATCTGATATTTGATATCAGAAGTTAAACTTGAAATGTTTCCTTCAAAATATTCATATACTAATGTTGAAATAGAAGATGAGGATTTTGCAAAAGTTTTAATCAGACTAACGTCTGGGGCTATTTCCCAAACAGTCTTAAATATTGCTAACGCTTTCTTTGAATCCGACTCAGAGGAAATTGCAGAAATGCCTTCAGAAATATATTTATTTCGATACTTGTAAGAGAATCTGGCAAATTGCTCTAATCCTACAAGTAGATTTGCTTGACTATTTTGATGTATGTAGTCAAGCAATATATCTTCATCTATGACATTCTTGTCAGACTTATTCCCTTTATTATAAATATCGTATGCGACAGCAATACACTCTTTAATAGCTTTAAGGTTACCTTTTTTAGCCAGACAGTTTGACGTACAATATGCTCTGTCAAGCTTATTTGACTCATGTAATCTTTTAACTGTGCCAATTATTGCATCTTCGATGTCTATTTCAACCTCATTCTTGCAATATGCATTGATTAAGCTAAGGGCTGGGGTATATGGAGACTCAAATTCAATTGTATTAAGATTTACATACAAAGCATATAAACGGCTTTTCTTAGCAAAATTGGAATCACCTCTTTTGTCAAGATCAATTGCTTTCAGATATTTGTAAGCTTTGTTATAATCACGGTTTTTAAAAAGTTTTTCTGCAACTTTATCTATAATTAATACTAACTGATTATGATAAAAAGATACTTTATCTTTTCCTAAAGTAGTATTAGAAAGTAGAGACTTCAACTTAGCAAGATATACCAACTCATCATTACGTGACTTCCCAACTTCATAATACATTTTTGCCAAGTGCTCGGAAGCTTTCGGCTGTTTACCAAGTATTTCTTGATATATGCGTTCTGCTTTCGCAATGTCTTTTGACAGATATGCAGAATCCGCATTATCAAGTTTATGATTATAATATGTATCTTTAACCCAGGAAATTAGTCCCATATTTTTTATTCTAATTATTAATGATGAACGTACCAAACTTTTTTTCAAAATCAGTAATTGTTAGAGAGAGATCATCTGGTAAATAGAGTGATGCCTTCTCTGCTATACTTTTGGGAATACCATATAAAGCTTCAGCGATACTTCCTGTCATACAGCCAATTGTGTCAGAATCACCACCAATACTAATTGCATTGCGAATGGCATCCTCAAAATCAAAAGCTTGCAATGCGCAAATTATCGCTTGCGGAACGCTATCCTGACAAATACCTCCATTACCCAATCCATCCATGCCGTGCCATGAATAACGAAGACGCAGTTCATCAATGGACGTTGACAAGTTATAACCAAAACGTTCTTCTATCGCCTGTTTAATTTCTGCAACATTAAAACCATGGCGTGCCATGAAGATACAGAAAGCGATTGCTTGAGCACCCCTGATACCTTCTGGATGGTTATGTGTGCATTCTGCGGAAATCTTTGCTGCAGCAAGAAGTTCCGGTTCTATGTCAAAAGCCCAACCTACAGGACCAACTCGCATTGCGGAACCATTACCACATGAATTATATGGTTTTGGATTTTTATGATACTTTACTTGAAAATACCATTTAATAAACCCTGTACCATAGCCTGCGGTGGAATATCTACTTGTCAATTCATAGTAATGACGATAACATTCGTTTCCTTCCAATAGCCATTTTGCTGTTGCAACAGACAGAACAGTATCATCAGTAAATGTACATTTATTGGAAAACAAAGGAAAATCCTTTGTCTTAATATTATCATGTTCATACACACTTCCTATGATATCGCCTATTATTGCACCAATCATAACTATTTAAGATACAAGGTATCACCTGGTTGAAGAGGTTTGGTAATAACCGCTTCGATTTCCTTTTGATGACTTTCGTTTCCATATAACTTACTACTAATCCTACATGGAGAGTCGCCTTTCTGTACAATATAGATTTTATCAGAATGATTTGCTTGTTGGTCACTAAGATTTGTAATCTCTTGATTAGCCAATTTTAATTGGGCTGTCAAGCTACTAATTGAATCTTTCAAGATCTCGACCTTATTTATAAGTTCCGTATCTTCAACTACCTCCTCCCGTTTTTGGGGAAAGCAAACAAACACCAATGTCAGAATAGCTATAGCAGCCGAAGCTGCTGTAGCTATTTTCCATTTTTTATCTATTGTCTCTTTTGTGGTGTGGTCACTTTGAGAGTCAACCAAAATTTTGTAGATTGACAAATCTGTACCACAACAAGGACAAACAACTACATCCTTATGGTAGTCAGGAATACCCACTTTCCCACAAACGGGACATGCAATTGAATCACTCATAATTATCCTTTAATTGCTGTCTTAATGTCAATACCTTTACCCATGGTATTAAGAATTGCAGAATTACTTGATATAAGATCTCTAACTGTATCAATGTCATGTCGATTTAGAGCATTCATCATATCATTATATGCTATATCTGCACGAGCTGCGAGAGTTGGACTTGTAGAATCATTCATTGATATCAACTTGAACATGAATATTGTTGTAAACAAGCTATACCTTCCTGTTAAGTTTTCAAGTTTCGTCAATGATACAACCCTTTCCATTGGATTATCAGAAGACTCAACTTTAGCAATGAGTGACTTCATTTCATTCTCATCCTCTGTCGATATGAATCTTTCAAATGTTACTAATAGAATCTTGGCAATGATAAGTGATACAGACTTTCCATCGTCACCGCTATCAGGTACTCGAGCTTGGTTTTGTGCAAGATTTATTTTGTTTTCAATATCTTGCCACTCTGATGCATCTTCATTGTAATTATTCTTAGAAATAATATCAATGCTTTCTTGAACTTTAGACATGTATTCAGTTTTCTTGTTGTCACTGATAGAAGAATCACTCAATATACCATGTATGGAGTCAGATATAGTACCAAGACATTTTGAATCTTTATTGCCTCTACCTAATACGATATTAGTAGTTTTACCTGTATGATCAATTTTTACTTTAGCAGACAATTCTTCGCTTTCTGAAAGAGTGAAAGTAAACGTAAGATTGCTATCAACGGGAAGGTTATCAGAGATTGTGAAGAAACCGGAAGCAATCTTTTCAAAAGCTCCATCTTCAGCATCTGACAAAATTACTAACTCTACAATTTTTTGATTATCGACGGTCGTTCTGAATTTCTTATTAATATTAATTGGTAAAGGTTCAGTAGCATTAATAATCTTCTGATTGCCAGATTCCAACTTGATGTAGTAATTGTGTTTGGCAGATGGAAGGACAATTTCCTCTCTTTCTCTGGGCACGCCATCAAATTTTGAACCACAATGAGGACATGTTACACTGTCTTTTGAAACCATTTCACCACATGAAGGACATTCAAATTCATCACTCAATGCATGTGCAAGAATTGCAGCACCTTCTGCAATTGCCAACATAGGCTTTTCAGAAGACAATATTTTTTCCTCGCCGTATTTTGCCGCGAGCATCTTCTTTACAAGGGGAATACATGAAGACCCACCTACGAGAAGTATGTTGTCAATAGTTTCAATAGGATAGCCAGTTTTATCTAACAGTTCATCAACAAGATCAATTGTTCTTTGAATTAAAGGACGAATCAGATTCTCAAATTCTTCACGAGTGATGCTAACATCGATATCAATCATGTCTCCGTTCTCAACCTCTAATTCACCAAAAATCTCAATGCTCGCAGCCTTTGAATTGCTCAATTGCTTTTTAGCAACTTCGATTTGTTTCTTTAATTCACCTTGAAAAGATAAAAGCTTTCTTTCATCCAAAGCAGATATCAGTTTTTGTACATTTACATCATTTTCTTTGTTGGTTTGTTCAAAGACAAAATTCATAAGAGCTTTGTCAATATCATCACCACCAAGCCATCTGTCTCCTCCACTTCCAGATTCAATAAAGTTTCCACCTGCTGCGACCAGGATGGATAAGTCGAATGTGCCTCCACCGAAGTCATAGACGAGAAAAACTTTTTCTTCGTCTTTATCCATTTTATCTACACCATAAGATATCGCAGCTGCTGTAGGTTCTGCGAGAAGGCGTTGAACCTTCAAGCCCGCTAATTCTGCAGCTTTTCTGGTTGCGGTCTTCTGCTTTTCATTGAAATATGCCGGGACTGTAATTACTGCATGTGTTATTTCTCCCAGTTTGACAGAAGCATCTTCTTTTAACTGTCGTAAAATCTGTGCACTAATTTGTTCAGGTGTGTATTGTTTCCCATTAAGAATAACGGCTACTGATTCGTCAGTACCACCTGCCAACTTATCGATGCCATAAGGATAAAGATTTTTCTGAGATTTCATGTTTTTAACTTGTTCATCAGAAATACTTGCACCCATAAGCCTCTTTACGGAAACAACAATGTTAGGAGCATATTTCTTCCATGAGTTATAAGGCGAATTTCCTACTATAAACTCTCCTGACCTCCTGTCAATAGCTACACAAGAACGGCAGAGTTCTGCGTTGTCAGGACCAGTTGTGATGGTTCTAACACTAGTGTCTTTAAATGCAACAACCGAATTGGTCGTACCTAAATCTATTCCGATTGCTTTAGCCATATATATATTATTAATTATAATGAATACATGTTAGATTCTAACCACTTTATTTCTTTATCAATTTCAGGATTATCATTACCTAATGATTTCGCTTTCTTATATGCTTCACAAGCTTTACCGTATTTCCTATTGTATGAATATGCATCTGCAATGTAAGCATAGATGACGCCATCATTATAAGGACATCTTCTTGGACATTTAAATTTCAAGGCATTTTCATAAAGACGAATTGCTTTTTCACACTCCTCTTTTTTTAATGCTTCAAGTCCTTTCTTTACCATTATTTCCCGCTTGCTAATATGCTCGGAGAATATGTATTTCCATGTAAGCATCATTGTCTTCCCGGATTCGTCTGCAAGTTGTAACCGTGGATCCTTACACAAAAATCCACATTTTTCAGCAACCCTTCGTGAAGCCATGTTTGAAGTATTGATTATCAAATTAAGAACTTCAACTCCAGCATTCTTTGTCTCGTTCCGTAAATTCATCAATGCTTCGGTTGCAAGACCAAAATTTCGATATTCCGGCAGAATTGAATACGTGATATTTCCGGTTATTTCCCCATCTTCTTGTTCAATTTGGCATGTTATCAGACCTAAAGACATCGAATCCATGGTTTCTATCACATATGGAAAGGACATGCCTTTGTCAAATAAAACAAGAATTGTATCAAAGAATGAATCAATATTTTCACCATATTTACCTAAGGTCAAATACTTGTTGAATTCTTCATCAGAACAGAGTTCCTTTACAAAATCTATGTCTGATTTTTGTAGAAATCGAATCCGGGTAATAGGCGGTTTATGTTCTCTTACATCGTAAGTAAACTCACGTTCGGTAACTTCATTTTTTAAGATGAATGTAACCTCAGTGTCTCTTTTTGCAAGTATTCTTGCAGCAGACAAATGAGTAACATCAGTGATATGTCCTCTATACAATAGCATGACACAGTCACATGCTTCTGCCTTCCACCTGATGGTAGTAGGTACTTCAGGATCGATTTCGTCATAGTCAAATCGACTTATATATGGTGAGACTGCATCACAAACTTCGCATTCCAGTACGTCATCGGTGTTTACAGTTTCGCATTGTTTACATAGCCAGCTCATTATTTATCAGCAATTTTTAGACCTTTGCCACGTAGATTCCCTGACGTTTTTGGTTTATCTTCAGAAGAAATTGGTAGGATTGCTGGTCGTTTTGGTGATTCAGACGTTATCGTTGGTGATTTACCTCCAGAAGGCTTGAATCCAGGACCAAACCGTAAAGGAGGCTTCTTAGGTATTGAACCTGAAGTTATAGTTTCCCCACCAGAAACTCCATCTTCTGGCTTCACGTCTTTAAGTATGTTGAATACTTCACTTATTGAAGGACGATCATTTGGATTAAGAGATAGCATTGATCTTATCAAATTCTCGATTTTGGAAGGTAATGTCTTCTTGAATGATATTGATTTACCATCGTTTATACAAGTCCATGTATTCTTATGACCACCTGATAAAATTGGTTTTTCACCAGTAAAGTATTCGCTGAAGATGATACCAAGAGTGAATATGTCAGATTTGCAAGTGAGCGTATCTCTTTCTATTTCTTCATCTTCATCCATGATATAAGCCGCTTGCTCTGGAGAATAATACTCCGGAGTCCCGACAAGGTTTTCCCGATCTGAAGGTGGATTGCATTCAAAATAGCTATCATCAAAGTCTATGAGCTTTACTACATGTCCTGCCGCTGCTCTTTTAATTGGGAGATTGTCGGGCTTTAAATCTCCATGTACGATTTTTAAGCCATGAAGAATTTTTATACTATGAACTGCAGACTTAGCAATAAGAAGAATCTTTTCAATAGGAAGAAGTGCTATACTTTCACAAGGTAGAGTTGAAATGTCTATTTTTTCTGTAACCTTATAATAGGATGCCCCATTACGGAAAAAGTCAATAGCATATATTAGGTGTCCTCCTGTACCTGCACAACATTTTCCGATAGCATTATTTAAATCCCTATGATGCTTTTCAAATTCATCACAAGCTTTACGTTTCTTTTCTTTTGTCTTTTCACTACCTGGACTGTCAGGAGTGGGATATTTAGGAGATAAGAATTCCTTGATGAAATAAGTTTTCCCTTCTTTCTCAGCAAAAGAAACCTTACTCATCCCACCAGCGATCTTGAAATCTTCAAGAATCCGATAGCCATTTATAATTTCATCTTTTAACATAGGATATTATCATATCGAATCCCGTTCTTAGAATATTTGAGAGAAACACAGGAGACTCTGTTTGCGGTTTCTTATCAATGGATTTTTCTATTCTTGTTTTTTCTTAGATAAGCTTATCTATAGAATGTACCGCATTAGCTTCAGTTATAATCTTTGAAGATTCTTCTTTGTCAGAAAGCGATTTATCATTTTCGGTCACCTCAATTTCTGATGATTCGGGTTTAGTCTCAGAAACGACAGTGTCAGCGGTATTAGTGTTATCGTTGCTTTTTTCTTTAGGTAAAGAATCTTCTGAGGAAATTTCTGTGTTTTCTTTCTCAAAGCTAATTGAATCTTCTGCAGCTTCGGGTATTTCTTCACTACAAACTTTATCTTTTGTCGGAACAACGTCATTACCATCAAAATGAGTGTCTGTGGAAGGTTCTTCTGAGGTAATTTCAATGTTATCAGACTCTGTTTCTACACTGAAATACTTCATGTACGAAACTTTATACTCTGCCCATTCTGACTGGATAAGAGCCTTCAAATTTTTTTTCTCAGATTCAATTTTAGAGGTAAGATATATAATACTATCTTGAGCCTTCTTAATTTCGTCAATTCCAACAATGGTTGACTCCATAAAAGATTCTTTCAAATCTTTGAAACTGTCAAAACCAATAGCGAGTAAAGAGATAGATACATCGTCTCCTGCCACGGAGGAAAATTCTTTTTTGCAGAAATTCTCCCATCCTTCTACATTTTCAGAAAACTTTAGTCCTGATAAAAGAACTTCTTGAAAGTGCATTGGAGTAGCGAAATAATTAAAACAACCATCTGTCGCGCTTAAAATAACGAATTTTTCTGAGACCTGAATTGTTTTATTATTTATATTAAACTCCCTATCTGCACATATACAATTAGACAAAGCGCTATCATTTCTCAAATTCTCAAGGGGGTCTGATTCAGTATCAAGATCATCTTTAGAAATTTGAAAAAAACCTTCTGGTGTCCATAAATAATTACGGGAATCACCTGCCCAATAACTATTAACGACATATGTCTCGTCGTCATTCTTAAGGGCAGTGGTTATAGCAAGAGTTGTCGGGTAATCACGTACTAACTTGCTTCTAAGTTTTGAAACTTTTGTTGGATAGATGATCTTTTCTTGTTCAAGGCGTCCTCGGGCAGTTGATCTAATACCTTCTGAATTTATTTTTCGAACATCTTTAGCGTTTCCTAAATAGTTGTTTATGGCTTCACGTATTATTCTTGATGCTACATAAGCTTTAGTGTGATCATCTCCAAACTCGGATTTGCAAATAGTCGCACCAGAACCTCCCATACCGTCGAATACACCTACGGCATAGAACTCGTCCTTAGAGATAGAGAGAGGTTCTGAATCTTCTCCATGATCCTCTCTCTTCTCTATCATAAACTTTAAGCTTATGGGATTCATAATTAGATTGAGTTTACGATTGAAGAAAGAATTGTCTCGTAATCTATGTCTTCCAATCCATCGCCTGCCTTTGCAGGATGATGAATTGTATTTGTCCAGTTCATCCCAATCTCAGTCCAAGCACTGGCATCCGGTGCAAAAATAATCAACCTCTTTGCAGACTTACACATCTTCCCTGATTGCTCATCTTCCCACCAATCTGTCAACTCGTCAAAATCAGCAGGCATATTTTGGGGATATGTAGGATTCGATTTACCTACGCCAAGTGGATGGGTAGAAGCATCTGACCAAATCACTACAACATGACGGCGCCTGTCTCCTCCTGTTGTCCAATCAGAATTGATAGCCATGGCAAGAGCCTCAAGTCCATTTTCCGGTTCATCACCACCTCCGGCAGGTCTAAGTCCACTTACGAAGCTCTTAAAACCAGACTCTTGGGCTGGAATATTCATGAACCCAGTATCAGCAACAGCAGCGTTACCATCACAGTCAAAATCACGGAAAGCAATAGCACGAATGCGAAGTTCAGATATTTCTTTGCCCTTATCTTCGCATCTTGCGCATAAATCTGGATAAAATTTGAGAGCGTTGTTTTTTACAGTGTCCAAAAGGCCACCCATACTACCTGTACAGTCTATGCACATTACAATGTCAACATTGTACTTTAATCCTTGTCCAGACATATAACAATCATTACCATTGAACACCATACCAATGATATTAGATTTATTTAGATATTGTAGAAAGCTATGGTGTCTCTATTTATAGAGTGCTTCCAGAATTATTTATTATAAGTATAAGGTGCATTTACCGGTCGGTAAATGACGAAAGGCGTGGGCCTTTGTTACTCCGCTGCGGCTCTGGACTGCCGATCATACGTAACAAGTAAATAGCCCACGCCTTTGTATATACCTGCGGTTATCCCTCGCCTCTGTATTATTCCAGTCGGAACCAAATTCCTGTGGGATTTGTATTCCTGAGAATCTTGTTCCTGATGAAATCAGATTCCTGATGGAAGTGCAATTCCGTAGGGAATTATGTTCCGGATGGAATGAGGACGGGTATACAACACTCTTTCTTTTGCCTTGTCTTTGTGTGACTTGGCAAAAGGGGAGTGCCCGTTTGTATACGCTTTAGCGTGAGCGCCATTGCTTGTTGTCCGTATGATTGAAAATTGTCCAGATTTTCAGCGGTGGACAACGGGTCGTGACGCTCGTTCTTCTTATGTCTTTGCAGGGTTGCGGACACGTCCGCGGGTCTGCTGTCGCAAAGATAGAACTTTTTGGCGACATTCGCCAATTGCAATGGTATTTTTTTACTTGTTTTTATTCGACTTTCGCTCTTGAAAGTCGATGTTAAGGGGGTAGAAGGTTAAGAGGTTAATATTCAATTTTGTTTTAATTCGACTTTCGCTCTTGAAAGTCGAGGGTTAAGGGGTTAGAGGGTTAAGGGGTTACTCGTTTCCGCTCCCTACGTGAGGTCCGGATACGACAACGGTGCGGGGCGCGTCGCTTTTTTCGCTCATTCGGGTCTTGGCGTACCTCTAACGACGATAAAGCAATAGCCCCACACCGGTTTTTTTGCCTTACCTCAGTTATGGGTACGGCATGCGGTGTGTTTCTTTTGCCTTTCTTCTCGTTAGATTCTAAACCGCCAAGTTTGAATGAGGAAGTTCGGGCAATCAACACCTGTTGTTTCTCGGATGCGAATTTAGCAAAAAAATCGGTATATGGGGTCATTGCATATCAATTTTTTTAATTCGACCATTTTTGAAAGGTCGAGGGTTAGAGGGTTATGAACACATATAGATATACCGACAGGGTTGAAAAGGTAAATTATAATTCGTCCTTTTTTTGAAAGGTCGAGGGTTAAAGGGTTATGAGGTTATAGGGTTATCCTATTGTTCCGGGTAGTTTTCTTTGTCGTTTTTGGGGTCACTCTGAGTAGTTTCAGGGTTTTCTTTGTCGTTTTTGGGGTCACTCTGGGTAGTTTCAGGGTTTTCTTTGTCGTTTTGGGGGCCACTTTGGGTAGTTTCTTGGTCGCTTCAAAGTTTTATTTGTCGCTTTGGGTAGTTTCTTGGTCGTTTTGGGATTCACTCTGGGTAGTTCCGGAGTTTCCTTTGTCGCTTCGGGTGATTTCTTGGTCGTTTTGGGGTTCACTCTGGGTAGTTTTTTGGTCGCTCCGGGTGGTTTCTTGGTCGTTTTGGGGTTCATCCCGTTCGATGAGGTCGTCGTAGAGTTCGAGCATGGCTTTTACGTCCTGCTCATGACCTCCTGTGGAGAGGGTAAGATGTTAAGTCTCCGACACGTCTCCGACACTCGGGATGTCGGAGACGCGTATTATTGGGTTTTGATTTTGAGGGAGACGTACATGATGGAGGCGAGGGTGGAGAAGAGGATGAGGCTGCCCATGAGTAATGCGTAGTCTGACAGGCAGAGCATCACGTAGCATCCTGCGTAAATGCCTGTCAGGATTGCGCCAATGGTAAGTCCCACTTTTCTCGATTTAAGCATCTTCCACATGTATGTGGTGATCAGAAGCACTGTCATGGCGGCAGCAATCAGGTAGGCATATCCAAACGATACGTGTTCGACAAATGACAGTAACAATGAATAAAAAATTATTAGCGCAGCCCCGATGAGGAAATAGTTGAGCAGGGGTATGGGATGATGTAGAATGATTTCAGTGAATAGGATGGTGGCAAAAGTCAACAGGATTATTATGAAGGCATATTTAAGGGAACGTTCCACTTTCTGATAGCGGTCTACACCAACGAGAAAAGAGACTCTTGCGTTATTGTCGTACGCAGAGATATAGCTTGATTTACGGTTCTCGAAATTCCATGTAGCTTTGAATTTATCCTCTTTTATTGTCCTTTCATCCGGTAACAGGCTTCCGGAGAATGATGGATTGGATGCCACTCCCTCAATAGTGATGGTGGATTTGTCTCCGAGTTCTGTCACAACTATCTCTTTCGATCCCCTGACGTCGTATTCTATGGCATAGGTGAGATTCCCTTCGACATCGTTGATGTCGATTATTGAATAAAAACGCGAACCTTCCCGTTCCCAGGAATATTCCTTGCCACATATCGACAGTTTATTTAATTTGGACACTTCCTTTTGAGGGACAGGGAGATCTATGCATACCAGGTCTCCGATAGCGGAAAGACTGTCACGATTGAAAATGCCCGACATCGAGACGCGTGCGTCAAACACTTCGGCTTCATATATGCCCCGGTGAAGTGATTTGGAGTCTACATCAATATTACATTTGAATTCTGACGGCGATATGGCAATCTTCGAATCAGTACCTTTTGTGGCGCAAGGTGCCTGTATCTCCACATCGCCACCCCATTCGGATACAAACTTGTCTGACACGTCACGATTGTTGCCTTCCCGTTCGATGGTGATGAGCAACACGGCGAGTGCGCCGAGCATAAGGATAAAACATTGCAATCCCATCAACAGTACCTTGATGCCGTAAGATACTTTTTTAGGTTGTATGGGAAAAGGGGGAGGGGTTAACTGCTGTTGCATGACTTATTTCAGTATGAGTTCGTTGTTTTCGATTTTTAGTTTGATCGTGAAATACATCGCCAAGGCGATAAGCGCGAACAACGACAGACTTCCAATCAGCAAAGCCATCGAGTCTATACTTGCAAGGATATAGATAAGTGCGTATTCAGCAGTCAGCACGGCAGTAGTGATCACCATCGTCTTTACCTTTCCGGTGATACCGTTTACAAAAATCGAAATCAATGCCACAGTCATCAATGCGGCAATCAGGAACGAGGGTAGGAAGGATATCAATTCAGAGATCGAGAGCAGCAGGAGATAAAAAAGACAGAGAGCACACCCGATGAGTGCATATTGAAGATAATTGATCTCTTTTCTGAAAGCCACCTCAATAAGAACGAGGGTGAGAGATGAGATGAAGATCAGCGCGAAACAATAGGATGTTGAATTTGCAACGAGCTGACAGTTTTCTTTTGACAGAAGACCCGAGTTCTCACGTGCGGAAGCCAAAGCATCTATTCCGCCTGCAACCAATGCCAGAATAAACGAGACTAAGAAGATGAAAAGGATTTTGATTCCAAGCCGACGCATGGAATAGCGGGGCTCTTCGTAATTGATACTTGTTATTTCCATGACTGATAGTTTTTATTTGCGGCAAAGTTAGAATTGCCGATGCCGATAATCAAAGAAATCTCCAAAGACTGTATGAATTGCTGCGTTTGATGTATGAAATGAGAATCATAGGACGAATAATTGACTTGTAACGCCGTTATTATTACATGGAATGGCTCAAGATTTCAACATCCACTGAATTGCTCAGGGTTGCGACGCATGAGATAGTATATGTGATTGCTGACGGCAATTATTCCGATCTCGTATTGTCGAACGGGTGCGTCCATAAGATGACGTTTCAGCTTCATTATTTTGAAGATGTATTCAGCAAGCTTGTGGACAATCCGTTTGTGCGCATAGGAAGGAGTTTGATTGTAAACAAGCGTCATATCCGTCTGATAAACCTATCGGAACGGATATTGAAGTTCGGAGGGGACTCAGTAAATACGAATATACCTTCTTTAAAAGTAGGGCGTGCAGCTTTAAAGGATTTGAAAGAAATGCTTGAAAACGAGTGACAAGATGGATAATAAGGATATTAATAATAAAGGACAAAATCCTGAAGTGCCACAAATATCGGTAGAACGGGATAACGATGAACTTTCCTCTACAGGCACTTCTTCTTTGGCACATATAGAAGACGATGACAAGGTAGAGATTGTAGCCTCGGAATCAGGAAAGATTTCAAATGAAAACAGGGCACGCAACATCAGGTCTGTGATGAAATGGAGCGTGGCGTGTTGTGTTATTGTATTGTGTGTGATATTGGGATTGACGGTCTATACGTTGCTACGTGATAAAAACAATGTGGAATCTGTTTCCCATATCGAAAATATTTCTGCGTTAGGGAAAGAGATCAATAGTGTGCGACCGGAGGTGATAAAGACTTCTGACAGTATATTGGGCGTGGCACTTGATTTTTACCAGTTGAGGGGATTGCGTGCCGATATCGAATTTGAAGAACCGGATACTGCTGACAGAAAAGTCTTTTTATACGCAAGAAGTGCGGATTATCGTCCTGACAGCACTGTGATCGGGTCGCTTGTCGCTTCAGGAAAAGAAATTGCGTCAGACAATTCCCGCACAGGATATATGGCTATGGCAAACGGCAATATGGTTATCGGAATCAGCGACAATGAGGATGTGAAAGATTATGTGAAAAGTAAGGACGGATCTTTCTTCCGGCAATTTCCTTTGTTGATTGACGGGGTGGTGGCTTCCGGATTTCAATTGCATGGAAAAGTTGAGCGAAGGGCAATGGCGTCTCTTTCCGGAAAACTTTACTATATTGCCTCCAAATATAAAGAGACAATGTGGGATTTTGCAGATGCGTTACGTGAGTATGGTTTCACCGATGCAATCTATATTACGGGGGGAAACGACTATAACTTCTATCGTGATTCAGTCGGTACGCGACATGATATCGGCACGAAACCATATCCCCATGCAAAATACAAGGGGATTATTCCATGGGTAGTGTTTCGTGCGAATGAATGATATGATTCGGGATGTTGTTTAAAGTTCGGATTGCATTGCAAGATCCCGGGATTTGGGAGGGAGGAGACCGGCAAGGATCTCTTCAAGCACCCGATCAGGATTCTCCAGCCAGTCGATAACCCAGATGCGTTTTATGTCCCATCCGAGGGAGCGGAGCATGGAGGGGACTGTCACCTCACGGTCGCGCACAGTGGGGAGTGAATGGTAGTCCCTGCTGTCAAGAATGAACCCGGCCATATATTTGTCGGGAGTCTCAGGGTCAGACACCGCCACATCTATTTTTAAAGAACTACGCCCGATTTTGGTTCTTACACAATATCCTTTTTCCCGGAGTTTTGCGGCTATGTCCTCAACAATGTAGTCTTTTGTGTTAATTGTCGAACAATTGTCAGGCGCTGACGGATTTTCGGCAAATGAGAGAAAATCGCGTAATGCAGCCGCCCCTTTTGAGATGTTGTCGCCCTCCGGGATGTTCGCCGGATGAAGAGAACTGAAAACGAACATCTCTTCGCGAGCGCGCGACACAGCCACATTCAGACGCCGCTCTCCCCCGATCTTGTTGATGGGGCCGAAGTTAAGGTAGACTTTACCATTTTTGTCGGGACCGTAGCATATAGAGAAAATGATGATGTCGCGTTCGTCGCCCTGCACATTTTCAAGATTCTTGATAAACAATGGTTCGGATGCCATGTCAAGTTTCCTCTGAAGAACTTTCTCTTGTTGAAGTTTAGTGTTGAGGATGTCTTCGATAAGGTTGCTTTGCGCCTTTGAAAAAGCCACGACTCCGATTGATGGGGTGGTGTCGGAATTCTTAAGCAGTTCAAGGACCTTGTCTACCACCGCTTCTGCTTCTATGGCATTCGTGCGCGTCTTGCCATAATCGTAAACGCCCTTAGGGTCGATGAAAGAGACCTTGCGCTCTGCATCGTTGCACGATGGGAATGTCAGAAGCCTGCCGTTGTAAAAATTGGAGTTTGAGAATGTTATAAGACTTTCGTGGCGCGAACGGTAATGCCGGGAGAGATATTTCGACGGCATGCCGAGAGCAATGCAGTCTTCAAGGATAGAGTCAGCGTCTTCGCTTTCCTCAATTTCTTCTCCGGAAGAAGACCGGGCGGTGAAAAATCTTGTGGGGGGGAGCTGTTTGGGGTCACCTACCACAATTACGTTGTTTCCTCTGGCTATGGCACCGATAGCGTCGGGTGTCTCCATCTGCGACGCCTCGTCGAAAATGACGAGGTCGAATATGTCGGGCTTCATTTCAAGATACTGAGCCACACTGAGAGGCGACATGAGCATGCAGGGGTAGACCATGTGGAGTATATCGGAGGAATTGGCGATGATTTGACGTAGCGGCACCCCTCTGC
Organism: uncultured Muribaculaceae bacterium; assembly: GCA_910583795.1. Lineage (GTDB taxonomy): Bacteria > Bacteroidota > Bacteroidia > Bacteroidales > Muribaculaceae > Lepagella. Next base: position 34,540 of record CAJTZQ010000006.1, on the reverse strand, counting down.
CATTGTTCATCATTCTTCGGATAAGAAGATTTAATTGCCCGACTTTTCCAATGTCAAGATTAGTTGAAGAGAGCCTGTGTTTCATTCCGATCTCCAAAGCCGTTCTCTGTCTGTTTTGAAAAAGATCCACAACCCTGCAATAAAGTTTAGCCCGATCCTTATGAGTCTCCCCATTGAAAATGCGGAGTTTGCTGTCGTTGTCCAAAATATTGAATGCAAGGGTCTTGTAGTATCCGCTTTCCGTGGCGGAGGCGGTCTCCTCCCCTGATTTCCCTGAAAGATACATATCTAAAGAAGCCGGCAGATTTTTTTTATTGATTTCAGCGGCCTTTTCAGTGAAATGATACCATTTGCGGAGCCCGGCTATTCCGGAATTCCATCTTCCGATGCATTTATCGATAGAATCGATGTCGAGATTTTTTGCGGAAGAGATGTCGGCAAGTGAATCAAGTTTTAACCACAGATTGTCGGAATAAAAGATTTGTTCAGCTGTCTTGTGTATGAACCATCTGTTTATCCTGGAAGCCGCTTTCTTTCTTGCCCTCTCCACCCTTCTCGGAAGAGCGTTGACTGTCTCTGTGATATCTTTCTGATTTTCGGCTGTGTTTTCATTTGGGAATAATCCCATCAGACTGGATTGAGAGGGATGAAATCCCAAAATTTTAGCCACAAGATCTAATGATCTCAAATCATTGCTTAATTGCGAGATGTCGGAGGGAGACAGATGGGATATCTGATCATGGGATAGAGCAAGACTCTCATAACCGATCTTCAGGTATCTGCAGATGAAATCATATAGCGACAGCCCGGCGCTTCTTTCAGTATGGATCGCTTCACTGATCTCACTTAAGTATTTACCGGTATCTTTCAGCAAATTTTCCCCCTCATAATAGCTTGCCGGAATCTCCTTTGTCGGTTTTGAACTGAGCAGGCGGATTTCTGAATTAGACAGTTGAGTGAAAAAAGAACGTTTGTCGGTCTTGTTGCTATGCAACTCAAGGCAGTAAGGAGACAATCCTATTTTTTCAAGGCGAGATTTCACTACATCGAGTGCAGCTTTTTTTTCAGAGACAAAGAGCACTTTTTTGCCGTTGAAGACAGCATCGGCAATCATGTTGGTGATAGTCTGCGATTTGCCGGTACCGGGAGGTCCGTGAAGCACGAATGATCGGGATGCGTGACTTTCCGCCACGGCTTCGAGTTGACTTGAATCATAGTCTATCGGCAGCATGAGGTCGAACGTGATGTTTTCTTCAATTGTATGGGCGTCTAAAGGATCAGATTCCGTTTCAATTCCATAATGATTGGAGATCAACCCTTTCAACACGGGATGCCTTTCCACGATATCGGGATGGTCATGGATATCGTGCCACATAAGGAATTTCTTAAAGGAAAAAATGCCTATGAAAGATTGTGTGGAAAGCTGCCATTGCTTGTCTTGAGCCTGATGTTTGTTGATCTCCTCAATGTGAGGAGTGAAAATATTGAAGATCGCTCTCCAGTCAGGAAATCCGTGGGCATCTTCAGGGATAGCATCAAATTCAGGAAAAGTGATACCAAACATTTGATGCATCATTTCTATCAGGGTGACGTTTGTCATTGCTTCATCGTCTCTCATCCTGATTTCGTAATTCATAGCCTTTTTGCGGACCATGCTTACGGGGATAAACAGGAGGGGGGCTATATGAGAGCGTTTATCATCAACATCGAACCATTTGATAGAACCAATAGCTACAAACAGGCTGTTTGCACCATTTTCTTCGAGAGTTGTACGTGCCGAACGGTAGAGGTGTTTGAGCAGGTCTGTATTATCTTGGTCAGGAATACCCACGAATTGAGAAAGTGTGTTGCTTTTCAGGTGTTTCACCACAGCATCAACATCTTGCTCCATAATTGGGGCAATCGATTTGCCGGGTCGGAGATTCAGCATTGAATTTCGCAAAGAAAGGTCGAGCAATTTCCGTTCCCAGCCTTCTCTCCTTGAACTTTCCTGATTGGGGTTGCAACATCCGGTTATTTCATAATCATTGTATGATTCGTCAGTATCGGTGGTTTCAGTAGCGGGAGTCTGATTGTCGATGTCTGGTATGGGTTGATTTATAGAGTCTGCCTGATTCATATTACCATTCGGTTGTACAATAATGTAACGCATATAATATGAAACATATTGCGAACGGTCAATTACATTTCTCTGAACCTCTCAACCATTTGCCGGCAGGTTGTTATTTTTTGAGTTGGCGGAAGAGCTCAGGAATCCACAGGATTAAGGAAGTGGCTGCTATTATAATCAGCCAGTCGGAGAAACGTAGCGGAACGACGTTGAAGAAGTTACCTCCTAATTCCACAATCATGATTTGTCCTCCGAGAATCAATGTGGCGATGATCATAAACCATTCGCATCCTTTAAGATGGAGAGCGGAACGGCGTGTCTCAAATGCACGCGCGTTAAACATGTTCCAGAACTGAAGAAATACGAAAATGGTAAAAAATAGTGAAAGCTCATATGCTGAAAGTCCGGTGTTTGCCCCTATCGGAAGTTTCATAAATTCAGTCAGGGAGGTAAGGTCGGTATGCTGGAAGTAATAGAGTATTCCTAATAAAATTATGAAGAAGAATCCTCCCGTGCCGATGATCGACCGCCACATAGTGCGGTTGATGATGAATGCCGTACGGGAACGTGGTTTATCGCGCATCACAGATTGAGACGGGGGAAGAGATGCGAGCGCCATAGCCGCAAAAGTGTCCATTATGAGGTTCACCCAAAGCATCTGTGTGACAGTCAGTGGTGACTGCATACCCATGAATGCGCCGAACATTACTATGAAGCATGCCGCGACATTCACTGTCATCTGAAACAGGATAAACCGCTGTATGTTGCGGTAGAGGGAGCGTCCCCACATCACGGCGCGTCCTATTGATGAGAAGGAATTGTCGATGATGGTGATGTCTGAAGCCTCTTTTGCCACGGATGTGCCGTCGCCCATCGAGAGTCCCACATGGGCGGTTTTGAGTGCCGGGGCGTCATTGGTCCCGTCGCCCGTGACGGCAACCACTTCATGGTTCGCCTGCAGAGTCTCGACAAGGCGCTTCTTATCCATGGGCCGTGCGCGGGCAATTATCTTAAGATCGCCGACACGTTCGCGCAACTGTATGTCGGACAGTTGCTCTACTTCCACACCGGTAATGATATTTCGGTCCCCGTCAACAGTATCGTCCCATAACCCTATCTGTCTGCCGATTTCTTTGGCGGTTCCGGGAGTGTCGCCGGTCACGATCTTTACCTTTATTCCTGCATCAAGCACTTCCTGAACTGCATCGGGAACGTCCTCACGCACAGGATCAGAAATAGCAGTAATTCCCAAAAACGTCAGATTGTCAGCCACCACTTTTCCGTCTCTGATTGTCTTGTCGCCCGGCTTAAGTTCTTGGTATGCAAAGCCAAGAGTGCGCATCGCCTGGTTCTGATAGCTCAACAGCAGGGAATCGATACCCTCTTTTGACACTCCGTCGGGATAGTTGCGGCACAATCCGAAGATTATTTCCGGAGCGCCTTTGACGTAGATGGTTTCCTTACCTTTCGTGGATCTTACCACCGTAGCCATATATTTGCGTTCGGTGGAGAACGGGAGTTCCTCCACGAGTGTCACTCTCGATTTGAGTTCGAGGTAGTTAACACCTTTTTTTAGCAGCCAAAGCAAGAGTGCCCCTTCTGTAGGATTGCCTATGGCTTTCGGTTCTTTCCCGGAAAGATCAAGTTGTGCGGTGGAGTTTACCGCTATCCCTTCATAGATCACTTCTGCGGGAGGGTTTCCGAAGAAATCGGAATGTGCCACCTGCATACGGTTTTGTGTCAAAGTTCCGGTCTTGTCAGTGCAGATCACGGTGGTCGCCCCCATTGTCTCGCAGGCATGCATCTTCCTGACGAGATTATTTGTCTTCAGCATCGCACGCATAGAGTAAGCGAGCGAGAGGGTCACAGCCATAGGCAGTCCTTCGGGCACCGAGCAAACCACGAGCGTGACTGCAATCATCACGGATTGAAGGAAATAAGGGATAAAAGAGATCCATTCGAAATCTATGTTGAGGAAATACAATATGCATCTGCCGATGAGAAGGAGTACGCCACACCCGTATGAGAATATGGATATGAGTTTACCGAGACGTTCAAACTGTTCGTCAAGAGGGGTCTTAACGCTATCGTCTATCTGTGTAGCCTCATATACTTTCCCGTTTTCCGTGTGATCTCCGACTGCAGAGACACGCATCACTCCATGACCTTCCATCACTTTCGTTCCTCTCATTGCATGATTTGAAGGGAACGTGGCGTCGGGGTCGAAATTTTCTGGATCAGTGGTTTTATGGCAAATGGGCTCTCCGGTCAATGTAGACTCGTCGATATTGAGCGTGACAGCCTCAAGGAGTTCCCCGTCGGCGGGAACCTCGGCACCGGTGTTGAGGATGACAATGTCGCCTACGACAATCTCCTTTTTGGGAATCTGCATTGCAAAACCGTTGCGGATCACTTCCACAGGCTCGTCGTCGTTCACCTGATTCAGAAGTTCAAATTCCTTGTCAGCCTTTGCTTCGAAGATGAACCCAAGCCCTGTGGCGAGGATTATTGCCACAAATATACCTATCGGTTCAAAAAACACTTTGAATCCTTGTTCAAGGACGGTGTATTCGTAGACCGATATGCCCACAGACAACACTCCTGCAATGAGAAGGATAATTATGAGCGGGTCGTTAAATTTTTTTAGAAAACGCGAGAAAAGCGATTCTTTTTTTGGAGGGGTGAGGAGATTTACACCATATTTTTCCCGACTCTCGGCAACTTCCACGTCAGAGAGTCCGGAGTATTTCATATTAGCCATTTTTTAATTCATGATTCACAATGCAGAGTGTATAATTCGAGCGCGAAATTAGCTAAAATTACTTGAAAATAAAAACACGGAACCGATATACGGGCTGGCGCCATGATATCGGGTTCGTGTTTTGTCAGGTTAATTCTCCATTCAGGTGACGGTTATCCTGTCAGGGGATTGTAACGGTGGTAGGTTTGAGGAGTGGGGAAGTGAGGGTGATTGTCACAGGTGCGTCGGGATCGATCGCCTTGGGTTTACCTCCGAAATGCCGGTTCATGCCATTACGCGGTTCCGGTTTTTTAGAAGGATCGATAGAACGGACGTAGGCGATAAGATTACCCCGGAACACGCGCTGACGGTTGTCTCGATAGTTACCCATATCTGAATTGTCGCCTGATTCAAGAGCTATGATTTCAGCCGGACCTTCAATGGTTACAGTAACTTCGTTGTCTGCAAGTTTTACAGGGACACCGTTTTCGTCGACAATCCCGATTGTTATGTGTGCCACTTCTCCCGGTCTGTCAAATGAATTACGGTCTGCCGAAGCTTTGATTGCATAAGGTCTGCCTGACGTTGAAATGGTGTAAGAAGACTGCACGCCGCCATTCTCGCCGACGCCTTCCGCCGTAAGTTTACCGGGTGCAAAAGGAATATCCCAATGAATTATACCGGTGGCGTCATCCATGGGTTTCAATGAACCAACTTCCTTGCCATCAAGAAGAAGATGTGCTTTCGGAGAATTAGTGTAGCATACCACACGTATTGTATCTCCCGCTTCATAATTCCAATTATCCCAGGCATCTATCGACAGCCAATTGCCACGGTTCGGTTTTGGATATGTGCCTATATAAGTTACAGGTTTGTCGCTCCAGAGAGAAGCGCGGAACATTCCACGCGGTTTAGGCTTTCCGGTGAAGTCAAGTAATCCGGTGTAGAGTCCACGCGATGGCCAAGCTCCCGACTCACCGAGATAGTCGATTCCTGTCCAGATGAACTGACCGAAAATGAAATCCTTATCGCGCACCGCCTTCCATGCATCATAGTCTGAACGGTTCTCACTGCCGTAGATCACACGATCAGGATATGTCTTATGGTCAATATCGTAGCGGTCTTCCGTATAGTTGTAGCCAACCACGTCGACAGCCTCGGGATAAGCGGTCTCGTTTGACATGACGACTCCAGCAAGCGCACCTGTGGTAGGACGGGATGTGTCTATCCCTTTAACGACCTTGGCGAGACGCTTCGCAATCTCTCCGATGCGCATGGCGTCAGGAGCTTTGGGGTCATAACCGCCATACATAGGCTGGGATATAGCGGAATTATTACCGTCGAGCACAGGATGTGAGTAGGGGTCGTTGGGATAGTCCACCTCGTTGCCGATGCTCCAGAGGAATACCGACGGATGATTGCGGTCGCGACGGACCATATCGGCTACGTCGCGGTCTATCCATTCCTCGAAGAAATCGTAGGAACCGTCAAATCCAGGCTCCCCCTTGTTCCAACCCTTTATCCATTTACGTTTTGGAAATTCCCATTCGTCACTTGCCTCGTCCATGATCAATAGACCGAGACGGTCGGCAAGGTCGTATACCACCGGCGCCTGTGGGTTATGGCTCATGCGCAGGGCGTTCACGCCAAGGTCTTTGAGATTGCGCAAACGGCGTTCCCAAACTTCCTCGGGCACAACCGCACCGAGTGCGCCGGCGTCATGGTGTATGCACACACCCTTCACTTTCATATTCTTCCCGTTGAGAGAGAATCCATTATTCGGATCAAACGCGAGAGAGCGGATTCCTACTGGAATGTCGGAAGAATCGATTACTTTCCCTTTTTCAATCAGTTCGGTGCGGAGAGTATATAGGTAGGGAGATTCAAGGCTCCATAAATTGACGTCAGGGACGGTCATTGTCAGTACATTGTCAGCTGATGCCTTTTTGCGTGCCGATGCCACAGTTTTCCCTTCTGCATTAATGAGAGTGGTCTTCACTTCCATCCCTTTCTCCGGATTCTCAACCGCTACTCCTGTCTTGACTGTAGCTTTTTTTCCCTTCACAGCTGTTGTCTCAAACCCGACGCCCCATTGCGAAATGTGCGACTCCGGAGCCTCAACGAGATAGACATCGCGATATATCCCTGATCCTGTGTAATATCTGGAATCGGCATAACGGCTATGGTCCACGCGCACGGATATGACATTGTCTCCCTCTTTCAGATAGGGAGTAAGGTCATACATGAAGGAGGCATACCCGTTTGGACGGTGTCCCAAAAGATGTCCGTTGATATAGACATCGCTACGGTTGTAGACCCCTTCGAAATAGAGATAGGTCTTATTCCCCGATTCAGACGGTTTGTAATTGAAATGCTTGCGGTACCATCCAATACCACCCGGAAGATACCCTGTGCCGCTGGCAAGGTCCGGAGAATATGTCCCTTCTATGCTCCAGTCGTGTGGAAGAGAAAGATGGCGCCATGTCGAATCGGCATATTCCGGTTGAGAGGCTTCTTTTATATCATTGAGATTGAAAAGCCATCCTTCATTAAATTTTTCAGGTTTGCCGAAGCTGACTTGTGCCTGTATTCCGGCAAAAGAAAAGCAAAGAGCCGCGCCTACGGCGGCTCTCCGAATGTTGATCAGGAATCTGTTCATGAATAAGATGCGGAATTAAAAGTTGTAGACCACGGTTGTCACGCTCGCAGGGTCGATAAAGATTTTATCGCGCAGATTAAACCGTTCCTGCTTGAGCTGTTTTGTAGCGGTAGTAGTGTAGGTGAAGGCTGATTTTGCCCCTTCGGGAGCCGCCATGTCAAGACTTACACCGCGTTCCGTGTCGTAGTTGGTCAGCACGATCACGAGGCGGCTGTTGTCGGGAGCCATATAAGCCGTGCCGAAGAAATCTTTCGATTCATCGAGAGTGAGACCGACACGTTTATAGCCGGGACGAACAAATAAACTATAGTTGCCGAGCACCCACAGGTTGGGGGTCGCCTTCACATTCCCTTCTGCGGTGAAGTCGTTGCTGTATTCACCGCCTGCCGGAGTGGTCTTGATCAGTTCAAACCGGTTTTTCTGTCCCCAGCGTTCCACCGACATGGCTGTCCAGTAACTCCATGAGGAACATCCAGCCACAGTGATGTCGTTGTGGATGATGCGTGACATGTATTGTGCTATATCAAACTCGCTGACATGATCATATGTGCCACCCAGTTCGGAGGGTTCTTTGTCGAGCATTGACCATTCCGTCTGCCATACCTTTATACCTTTGGCATCAGCCGCATTTTTAACACGGGAGCGAACTGTCCGCATATCTCTCCAGTTGTCGAATGTCCAGTAGCTATGACCGGCGATTGCTTTTTCAATATGGGGAAGATCGCCTACGTATGATTCGGAAGAGGGATCGAAGAATACATTGATAGTGTTCTCACGGCTGTTGTTTCCACCGTAGGTGTATTCCCAGGAAGCAGCTTCCCCGATCAGAATGGATGTGGAAAGATTGCGTTTCCCGAGAGCGTCGTCAAGTTCGCGGGTAAGGCGTGCCACTTCCGAATTTTGCCATCCGGAACCTTCCTGGGAATTCCCTTCCCAGTTATATTGCGGTTCGTTGACGGGTGAGATGTGAGAGATATTATAACCCTCGGAAATGAAATGCTGCGCCACTTCTGCCATATATTCGGCATAAAGACCGTAGCAGTCATCCTTTAGGTTTGAGTATGCGCCTTCGTCGGAGCGTCCCTGTCCGTTCTTAGTGTATTGCACGAGAGGGGAGTTGCTGAAGAGCACGAATTTCTCCACTTTATTGTTTTTTGCCTGCTGCATGAAGTATTGTTGCCCTGCACATTTTTTCCAGTCATAGGAGCCTGAAGATGATAGGAAACTTTCCGCACGGTTATTGGCGTTTTCGTCATTTATTCCCGATGCCGCCCCGAGTTCTTCAGTTCCGGCACCGAGGTTAACTCTCCACATTGATAGACCAATTCCTTGCGGTTGTCCGTCGGAAGAGATATTCTGAGAGAACAGCCAGCGTGCTATCTGAAGACGGTTTGCACTCCAATATATTCCGATTTTGTTTGGAAGCCAACAATCCGATGCCCCGAATCCCTCCATTTCCTGATATATGGCGGTTGGATCAATGGTTATTTTACGATTGTTGAGGGTGAAGCCCGGAGTGGGCGACACAACGTCATCGTCATCTCCCGGTGTAGGTTGAGGGTTGGGATCCGGTTCCTCTCCGGGAGGATGTTTTGTGGATTCACCCGGATTGTCGGAACCACATGCGCATAAAGAGAAGGCGAGCGCTCCGCAGAGAAGATATTTTGTCAGTTTCATGAGTTTCTATGAGTTTCTATGAGTTTTGATCCTATGCAGATTGTGTATTCACAGACGTTGAAGAAAGGGGGCATGTCGGCGCTGTCGTCGGCATGCCCCCGGTTAATTTAACTGCAATTTTACCTTAAGATTATGTTTGTTAAGTTTTTTTCAAAATTGAAGTTATATAAACAGATTATTACCAACCGGGATTTTGCTTGATAGTTCCGTTTGAGTGCTGGATTTCATAGAGAGGAATCGGATAGAGGAGGTCTCTGTTTTCCTGGAAACGGTATCCTTTGTTGCTGGGCTCTCCCTGGTTCCATGCCTCATACATGTCGGCATCGTCACCGGTGTTGTATTTCACGAAAGAACCGTTGGGACCGAATACGTTGCACATCATTTTCTTGCCGTTTTCGCAATCCCAGCGACGGAGGTCATAGAGACGGCATTGTTCATGGGCAAGTTCAAGACGGCGTTCAGCACGGATAGCGTCACGGAGTGCTGTGCCGGTTGAGGTGACATCGGCGAGGCCTACACGGTTGCGCACCTGATTGAGCGCCCATTGGGCATTAGTGTTGTCGCCAGTTTCCGCACAAGCCTCGGCATACATAAGAAGCACGTCGGCGTAGCGGAGCACACGGTGGTTCAAAGGAATCTTGTCGGTGTTGTAGATTTCAGGACGGTCTTCGAGAGGCACGAAATATTTACGGATGATACGTGCAGATTTGTGCTGTGCCGGGTCGATGATATAGGTATTGTTGTAGGTTTCATCTGTCCAGCCGAAATCTTCCTTATATCCGATAAATTTCTGGTCGGTGATTTTCAAAAAGGATTTGTTATTTTCCACAAAACGTTCGAAATCGTTCTCGCCGGCTATTTCAGTGCAGGCAGTCTTGATAATGGTCCAGCGTAGACGCTCGGTGTCGCCTGCGGCGATGAAAGCGTTTTCAAGGTCGGAAGTTGGCTGTCCCCAGCTCCATCCGTCGCCCACGCCGTTGCGGCATCCCGTCACAACGGTGAGTGAACCGCCGGTGGCATACTGGTCACCGTTATACATCTGCTGAACCTCGAAGAGAGATTCCTTGCTATTGTTGTGTTTCACGCTCCACACGTCGCCGAAGTTGGGAAGGAGTTCATACTCACCCTCGTCGATGATGGTTTTTAAAGTTGCCTTAGCTTCTTCCCATTTTCCTTGATAAAGCTGGGCTTTACCGAGGATACCGAGAGCTGCACCTCTTGTGGCGCGTCCCATATCGGCTGCCGCATACTGACTGCGCTGTGGAAGTACGGCTGCAGCTGCTTTTAGCTCAGATTCTATCCATGCATAGCATTCAGCTTCTGTGGAACGCTCGATTCCGTCGACAGATTTGGCATATTCAAGCACCATGGGCACTCCGCCGAAATTGCGTACGAGATCAAAATAGAAGAAGGCACGGAGGAACTGCACTTCAGCAAGTCGTGTGGCGCGCAGAGATTCGTCCATAGTAGCTGTCGGTATGCGCTCCATGCCAAGATTACAGGAGGCTATGCCTTGATAGCGTGCGCCCCAGAAATTCTGGAGGATACCGCTGTTCTGTCCGTTGGGCATAAAGTGGGTTATGTCCTGATAACCGTCATCCTGGGTTGTGTTGCCGTCCCAGAGGTCGTCGGTGGTCATATCGCTCATGAGCCATGTGTTGTAGACCTGCCACCAGCCGCCACCTTTGGCGATCTGGAAATAGCATCCGCCCACGTAAGAGTCAACCTCTTCCTGGCTCTGGAAATAAGTGTCGAGGTTCTCGGTGCCGCGAATGTCTTCAGTCAGGAAGTCGTTGCAAGAAGAGAGTGAAGACATCCCGGCGATAACTGCGAGAGAATATATTATTTTTTTCATTTTTATTTTCTATTTAGATTCTTTAATTACCAATTTATGTGATTGTTAATTAAAATTTGAAGTCAACGCCGAAGAGGAATGTCTTTGGAGTGGGATATTTCGCCTTGTCGATACCTGTCTCGATCACACTGCCGTCGTAGAACGGACGTTCAGGGTCCATTCCGGAGTATTTTGTGAATGTAAAGAGATTCTGGGCGGAGAAGTAAAGACGGAGATTGAAATCACCGAGCCATTTCTCAGGGAAGGTATATCCGAGAGTAAGGAGCTTGCAGCGGAAATAGCTGCCGTCTTCAACAAAGAAGCTTGACACGCGGGTGTAGTTCTGGTTGAGGTCGTTGTAAGACAGTCTGGGAATGTCGTTGCTTGTTCCTTCTCCGTTCCATGCTTTCGCGAGAGTGCCGGCATACACGTTCTGACCGCTTGCGCCTGAATAACGCCCTTTCTGGAGATTGAAGATATCGTTGCCGAAAGTGCCGTAGAAGTTGGCGAGGAAATCCCATCCTTTATAGTTGAGCCCGATGTTGAAGCCCATCATAAGATCCGGATAGGGGTTGCCGATATATTTCTTATCGTTTTCGTTGAGCTGACCGTCGTGGTTGAGGTCGAGGAAACGGATGTCGCCCGGTTGTGCGTCAGGCTGGATGAGCGTGCCGTGTTCGTCAGTGTGGGCATAGACTTCTTCCCAGTTCTGGAAAAGACCGTCTGCCTGATATCCGTAGAATCTTGAGATAAGACCTCCGTCTTCATTGCGGATTATGCTTTCAGGAAGACCGCTGCCGGTCCATACGGGTCCGTCGCCTGAGAATTTGATAGCCTTGTTGCGGACGCCTGAGAGCTGCAGACCGAGGTCATAGCCAACCTCTCCCACTTTGTCGCGCCAGTTGAGAGAAAGCTCCCAGCCGCGTGCGCGCATCTTACCGATATTCTGAGTCACTGCGCCCATCCATGCAGGGTTACCAGTGATGAGGAGTGTCTGGCGGGCATAAAGCATGTCGTGGCTTGTCTTCTGATAAAGATCGAATGTCACGTCAAGTCTGTTGGAAAGGAAAGAAAGGTCAACACCGAAATCGATATCTTCAACGGTTTCCCATTTAAGGTTGGGGCTGCCCATCTGACCCACGATAGTGGAAGGATAGCGTGAGGGGGTGGTACCGAACACATAGTTCACGCCATTGTCAAGAGTTGAGATGAAAAGACCCGGGTTGATTGCCTGGTTGCCGACTTTACCCCATCCGAGACGGATCTTGGCATTGTCGAGCCAGCTTCTTGTGTCTTCCATGAATTTTTCCTCAGAGAGACGCCATGCAGCGGAAACCGATGGGAATGCCGCCCATTTGTTGCCTTTCGCAAATTTTGAGCTGCCGTCGTAGCGGACAGATGCTGTGAGGTAATAACGGCTGTCGAAGTTATACATCACACGTCCGAGCACGGATGCGAGAGTCTGATAAGTTGCGCTGCCTGATGCGAACTGGTCGCCGGTTCCGGCGCTCACCTCATGGAGAAGATCGCTTGATCCGGGGATATCCTGACGGGATGCGTTTGCCCACCAGTCGGCGTAACGTTCAGCAGTGAAGCCCACCATTGCAGTGAGGTTATGCTTGTCTGCGAAAGTATCCATATAAGTGACAGTGTTGTTCCATGTCCAGTTGAGGGCGTCGGAATAATTTCTGCCGGCACTGTTCTTTGTGTTTTGCTCGAGGGCGTCGATATGGAAGGCATAGTTGTAGAAGTCATTACGCTGATACCATGCATTCACGCCGAACTGAGTGCGGAGAGTGAGCTGGCTGATAGGTTGCACCTGGATATAGGGGTTCATGAGCACCTGCATCTTGGTGGTCTTGTTGTCCATACGGGCAAGCGAACCTGCAGGGTTCCATTCCTGGTTGTTGTATGAACGCTGGTAGTTGTTCATCGGATTGGAAGGATCCCATTGGTCTTCCGGACGGAACACCGGGGTAGTCGGGTCCATAGCCATCGCTGCCGAGAAGAGTTCGGGAGAATTTTCCCATTTTTCCATATTCGGAGCAATGTCAAGACCTGCCTTCAGCCAATCGGTGAAGTTATATTCCGTGTTGAGACGCACGTTGAGTTTGTCCCAATAGCCATAGTCGAACTGAGAGTTGTTTTTGAAATAACCTACAGACAGACTGTAGACGTATTTGTCGTTACCGCCGCGAACGCTTAGAGAATAGTTCTGAATAAGTGCAGTGTTGTTGACCACTTCGTCCCACCAGTCAGTGCCGTCTACGTCGGCATAATCAACATAAGGTGAGTTCCAGGGAGCGACTCTGCCGTCGTTGGCATAGCGTGCGTTAAAGACCTTCTCATATTCGTTTGCTCCGGCAATGCTCGGCTTGTCGATATGCTGCCAACCGACAGAGGCGGAGAAATCGACATGAGTCTTGCCTGCTTTACCTTTCTTGGTTGTGATTATTACAACGCCGTTTGATGCTCTTGTACCATAGATGGCAGAAGCGGAAGCATCTTTAAGCACCTCCATGCTTTCAATATCGTTGTTGTTGATGAAGTTGATGTTGGAAGTGTTGAGGGGCACACCGTCGACCACATAAAGCGGTGTCGATCCGTTGACAGATGTAACACCACGGATCATGACCTTGGGAGTGGTGCCCGGACCACCGCCGGATGCCACCTGTACGCCAGGCACACGTCCCTGCAGAGCGTCCATTGCGTTACCAGCCACCATCTCGTTGATCTCCCCACCCTTTATAGTGGATATTGAGCTGGTGAGGTCGCTCTTTTTAGCCACACCGTAGCCCACAACCACGAGTTCGTCAAGAGAAGAAGTTGTCTCTTCGAGAGCGGCGTCGATAGTGGTCTGTCCTTTTACGGGGATGGATATCTCCTGATATCCTACATAATTGAATATAAGGGTGGCGTTTGATGCAACATTGTTGAGTGAATAATTACCGTCAATATCGGTGGCGGTTCCTTGGTTTGTGCCCTGCACGCGCACTGTGGCATCGATCAGGGGCTCCCCGTCTGTTTTGGAAGTCACTGTTCCATGGACGGTTATGTTCTGCGCCATCACCGATATGGAAATGAGCGCGAGGCATAAAGTAAGAATATACTTTTTCATGATATGAAAATCGAAATGTGGAAATTGTCTAAAAGATGAGGCCGGGAAATTGGAGAGTGTATTTCCCGGCATTATAGGGAAATCCTTATTTCCAAAGAATATTGGATCAGTTCTGAGGCACAAGACGTGCACGCTCAAGGTGAGCGTCGAAAATGAACTTATAAGTTCCTGTTGTGGTCACCGTAGGTTTCACCCAGTTGTCAGGCACGAAGTTTTTGCGATAGCTTTCATCACCCCAGCTGTTGATATCGAAATCAGGGTTGTCTCCATATTTAAACTCGAAATAATCGGCGTTGCCTTGATAATGGGAGTTGTCGGGGTGAAGGTTTCCGTAATACATGAACTTGTCAGGATCAGAAGCATTATCCACGCGCCATGTCACGAAGTTCCACCATCCGTTGCTGTGCCAGTTATGGAGTATGAAATTCATTTCTTCACCACCTTCGAGTTTCCAGTCTTCCACTACATAGATATGTGGGTTCTTGGAGTCTTGAACCATGCGTGTCACGTTGTCAGGACCGGATGCAGGTCCGAAATAGAATTCCTGCCACCATATGTCGTCGTTGTCCCATCCTCCCCACCAAGTGTTGAGGTCGTTTTGTCCGTAATGCATGTGCATCACAGGGTCTATTGCCTGTGCCACCGAGTAGGTCGACATTGTGTATGTACGGTTGTAGGTATCTATATCAATCAAATAATACACGCCTGCCTGGTTAAGTCTGATTCTGCCTACTTCGTTAGGATCGTCGCCAAGAGTGGTCGGATCTGCATTGTCAGGACCGAAGCAAACAGGACCGAAGTCGGTTTTCTGGGCGAGGAAACAGATCTCAGTGCCTGCTTTCTCATTGTAGTAGCGGGCGCGATATTTGTATTTCCCTACGTGGTCTATGAGCATGGGCACACCGAATACGTCGCTGTTAAGTTCGGCGGCAGTAGCCACGTCGCATAGATAAAGTTTTTCGAAATCAGGAAGTGCCCCGACAGAGATCTTTGATGTGATGGAAGTGGAGTGGGCATCTTCGTTTGCAGCTTTGTCGTAGGCTGTGATGGTGGCGATCAAGGTGGCTTCTTCACTCGGGAGTTCTATTTTCTCCGAGAAATTGAAAGTTGCCGAGCCGTTGCCTTGGACAGTGCGCGGGAACCCGGCGAGTTGTTCCGGGAGATCTTCGCCTGCGGTGATGTCTTGGATGTCGATAGTCACATAATCAACCACACGGTTGTCTTGCACTGCAAATTGCAGGTTTAAGGAAGTCTGTGGCTTCAGGATCACGGTCACTTCTTTGTCGGGGGCAGCGGTGAATACCGGGGCTGTGAAGTCTCCGTCCATAGTCACTTTCACCTGCTGTGTCTCCTGCCGGCCGCCGATGTCTGTGATGACCACATCAATGATAAAATCGTCGCCGGTCTCGTTTTCTTGAATTTTAAAAGAGTAATCGAGATCGTAAGTCTTCTGGGGCTCTCCATAGATTTCGATAAGATTGATTCGTTTGTTGAGGTTGAGAGCCTTGCAGACAAGGTCAATTGTGGAAATGCCGTCGTTGTCGGCAACTTGCCCGGCGATCTTGATATTCCGCCCGGCTTCTGTCATCTCATGTGCTGAAGAGAGTGTTAGCTGAGGGGTTGCCCCGTCAACATCTTTCCAATCGTCGCTGCTACATGCGGGGATCGCCACAAGGGCGGAGAGACACATACCCGCAGTGAGACATTTTGAAAACAGTTTCATGCGATTTTAAGATTTGATTAATATATTATGTTGATAAATTCTTTGAATGGGTGAAATCTGGAAAATCATGGAAAGTGTATAGAAATCGGATTTCGGGTGCAAATTTATATCAACGTTGTGAAGAGGCGGCTGAAAAATCATGCAAGATAGGTATGGAAATCATGCAACCTGCCTCAGATGATTGAAATACTGTTCTATGTCAAAGAAAAAACCTCTATCTTTGAAGCGAAAAACAAACCGTGGCGGCATGATTGTCGCGCCGCTATGACACCAAAATCACATAACACCATGAAACACGTTTTCATTTTTCTATTAATATTTCTCACTTCGGTTTCAGCTGCTGCTGTCCGCGATGAATTCTCCGTCAATTATCTTGGTGTGGAGAGCGGATTGAGCAATAACCATGTCGTGGGGATCACTCAAGATAAGCAAGGATTTATCTGGATCGCCACCGATGAAGGACTCAATCGGTTTGACGGACATAATTTCAAGACATATTTTAAGGATGAGATAGCGAAGTCATCGTCGGTCACAGGCAACGAACTTAACGGAATCATAGATGATCCCCGTCGTCCTATTGTCTGGATAGCCACTCAAAGGGCAGGTCTTGACGGATATGATTATGAAAAGGGGGAGTTTCTTTCTTATCGGCATTCTCATGATGATCCGGCATCTCTTGCCACTGATGATGTCACTGCCGTGACCCCCGCATCAGACGGAGGAATATGGGTTGCCACTTATTCAAGCGGTATCGATCATTTCAATCCGGATACGGGAAAATTCGAGCATTACGACAGCAAGACCGTCAAGGGGCTTCCTGATGTGGCGGTGTGGAGCATTTTTGACGGGGATGACGGATTTTTATATGTTGCCCATGAATATGCAGGTTTCTCCATAATAGATGTGGAGAAGAAAACAGCGCGTCATTTCGAGGCTAATCCGGGAGTTGCCGGAGGATTGCCTTCGTCTCATCTCAACTGCGTCTACAAAGATTCCCTTAACAATGTATGGCTTGGTACATACAGAGGCCCTGTGTTGTATAACCAAGACGGGAATACATTCACAAATTTTGCGGATTATTATCCCGAGTTGCGACATTCTGTGGGAGCTATAAGACAGTTTTCCAATAATCTCCTTTGGGTGGCAATGGAAAGGGGAGGAATCGCGGTCATGGAACTTTCCGACTCCATGTTTTCGCATCCCGAAGAAATGGAATGCAAAGTGATAAGATCCGGTTTCGGAATGAACAGCCTTTCCAGCCCTTCCGTGAGATGCCTGTATGAAGACGATTATTCCAATGTGTGGGCAGGAAGCTGGGGAGGAGGCGTCAATGTTATAAGCCCTAATTTGCCTGCATTTCGGCTTCATCCGGCAAGAATTGCTTCCGCAAAGGGGGAGGTACTCTCTGCCAATAGCGTCCTTACAGTAATGGTTGACAATAACAACTGTCTTTGGGTAGGAAAAGACAGCGGACTTCTGGAGATGTATGACTGTGACCGGCTGGTGGATAGTTTCAGTAAAGAGAAAGGGAGTCTGCCAGGTTTTATTGTTCAGGCATCATATAAGGATGCGGGGGGAACGTTGTGGTTTGGATTTTTTAATGAAGGGGCTTGCAGATATGATAATGTTTCAGGGAAATTTGAGACAGTTTTCCCGGCATCTGGAGGTGTGGATGTGCGTGATATCACGTCTGATAATTATGGAAAAATCCTTTTCGGCTCATCAATCGGTGTGTGGCGCTATGATCCCGCGACCAAGTCGATGGAAGGACCCTTTGATGTCGGCAATAATTTGGTGAGGTCGGTGTTCACTCTTTCTGACGACACGTTCCTTATCGGCACTTTCGGTGCCGGATTGATCGTGACAGACAAAAATTTTAAAGAGATAAGACGATATGATGTCAATTCCGGAATCCCGTCTAACACTGTCAATCATATTTTTCGTACGCGAGACAACCGTATACTCGTTGCCACAGGAGAGGGTTTGCTTTGTTTTGACGACATTATGGGTGCTCCTGACAAAATAAATATTATAAATCGTACGTCAGGTCTCGGCAACAGTCATATTCTCGCTATTGCCCAAGACCGCAGCGGGTGTATTTGGATTTCCACAAACGGAGGTATAAGTTGTCTGCGAAACGGAGAGGTCTATAATTACACTCATCGAGACAATGTGCCTATCGGTAATTTTTTGGGAAGAAGCGTGGCTACTGACCGACAAGGTAATATTTATTTCGGAGCGATAAGCGGACTCTGTGTGTTCAATCCGTCAAAAGTGCTTGAAAAGGTTGCCACCCCTATCCCAATGATTGTGGAGCTTCTGCTGTTGAGTAATTCAGCTGAGGGTGTTGACGGTGACGTTGATATTCAAGTCACGGGAAAAAGTGAGATTCGTCTGAATGCCGGACAGAATAGTTTTGATGTCTTGTTTTCTTCCCGCAACTTTGCTCTTGCCGGAGAAGTGGAATATGAGTATATGCTTGAGGGGGTGGTCGACAGGTGGGTTATGCCGCGCAATGTAAATGTAGCCACTTTCCGCGATCTCTCGCCGGGTACGTATGTATTCAAAGTGAGATGCCGTGTGAGAAATCAGGAATGGGGTGAACCGGCGGTTTTAAAAATTACGCTTCCTCCACCGTTCTGGCTTTCCTGGTGGGCTAAAACATTTTATGTTATAGCAGCTCTTGTTGTGGTGGGTGCCCTTCTTTATTTCTATCGGAAGAGGGTCAATGCCGAGGCACAGCTTAAAGCAGAGAAGGAACGCCACACAAAAGAGCAGGAATTGAACGATGAGAGGCTTCGTTTCTATACGAATATCACCCATGAATTGCGTACTCCGCTCACATTGATTGTAGGCCCTCTCGAAGATCTTGCAAAAGACAACGCTATTCCCGATAGAGAGAGGAGGAGTCTTGGCATGGTTCATAGAAATGCCGGGCGGCTCCTTGATCTTGTCAACGGTATTCTTGAATTTCGTAAGACCGAGACCCAGAACCGCCGGTTGTGTGTGCGTCGAGGGAATATTGCCGCCACGGTTTATGAAGTTTCTCTTAAATATAAGGAGCTTAACAGAAATCCGGAAGTGAGTGTTGAGGTCACAACGGAATCGGGCGACATGCAAATTCTTTATGACAAGGAAGTGGTGCAGGTTGTCCTTGACAACTTGATTTCAAATTCTATGAAATATACCAGCCAGGGGACGGTCAGGATAAATTGTCGGCGTGAAGCCGACAATGTGGAGATTACGGTCGCCGACACCGGTGTCGGCATATCGCATTCTGCGATATGTCATATATTTGATAGATATTATCAGGAAAAGGGCCCGCACCAGGCTGCGGGCACGGGCATAGGGCTTGCGCTCGTGAAGAATCTGGTTACACTCCATCACGGCTCAATTACTGTGGCAAGTGAGGAAGGGAAAGGAACAGTGTTCACTGTTTCACTCCCGGTGAGCGATCCCTATCCTGAAGCACTGCATTTTGAAGAGGAAGTGTCGGAGAAATCAGATAATGATAACAATGCAGCGAGGGAGGTTCCGGCAGGAGAGCGTAAGCCGTTGATCCTTGTGGTAGAAGACAATGAGGATATCCGAGAATATATCAGTCAGTCGTTTACCGATCTATACGACGTGAGATGTGCAGAAAACGGGAAAGAGGGTCTGGAATGCGCCTTTGAAATCATGCCGAGCCTTGTGGTGAGCGACATAATGATGCCGGTGATGGATGGGATTGAGATGACCCGTCGTCTGAAAGAGGATATTCGCACGAGTCATATCCCTGTGATATTGCTCACCGCCAAAGAATCGGAAGCTGACAGGGAGGAGGGTTATGCAAGCGGTGCCGACAGCTATCTGACGAAACCGTTCAGTTCGTCGCTTCTTCAGAGCCGTATCAACAACCTTCTTCTGCAGCGAATGAAACTGACAGAAACGTTTGCCGGTCGTCCGGAACCAGTTGCCACTGAAGGGGCGGACTCAATCGAGGCTAAGCGGGAGCGCCTGTTGAAATCTCTAAGTGACGTGGATCGTCAGTTCCTTGAGAAAGTGAATAAGTCGATCATTGACAATATTCCGTCTGAGAATGTGGATGTGAATTTCATTGCCGGAAGCATGTGCATGAGTACGTCTACACTTTATCGTAAAGTAAAGGCACTCACTGGTATCTCTCCGAACGAATACATAAGGAAGACAAAGATGTAGATGGCGGAAAATCTTCTCCTCGACGGTCAATACACGTTCTCCGAGATAGCTTTCAAGGTGGGGATGAATAGCGTGGCATATTTCCGTCAGTGTTTTAAAGATGAATTCGGCATGACCCCGACTGAATATCTCAACCGGATTAAAGGGAGAGAAGATTGATAATGCATAATTCATGATGCATAATTGAAGTATGTCGGGATATTAAGCTAATATAATGAATAAGGGACAACGGGAACCTGACAATAGACAACGGAAAACAGACAACGGAAAACGGACAACGGAAAACAGACAACGAAATTGCGACTTTTTTATTAATTTTGCGTTATAAATAGGGAAAGACCCTAAAAACAGGTAAAATATGGTAAAAAAGGCGAAATTCGGAAGCCGTATCGGACTTATAGCCGCTACGGTCGGTTCTGCAGTAGGACTTGGTAATGTATGGAGATTCCCTGCGGAGGCCCAGGCAAACGGTGGTGCGGCGTTTCTGATTGTTTATATACTTTGTGTGCTTCTTCTTGGCATTCCCGTTATGCTTGCGGAATTTTCTCTTGGACGCGGCACGAATAGTGATGCTGTAGGAGCGTTTATGAAACTATCGCCGGGGAAAAAGTGGTGGGGCATAGGTGCGCTTGCGATTCTTGCCTCTTACCTTATTTTGTCGTTCTACATGGTTGTGGCTGGATGGACACTCGAATATCTCTGGCAGTCGATCACAGGCAATCTTTATGCCCCTGTGGCAGGTTCGGAAACGGCTGCTGACCCGATGGCTGCGTCTTTTCACGCACGCATGGGTGAATATATCACCGGCAGTTGGAAACCTCTTGTCATGACTTATATCATGATAGCAGTCAACCTTTTCATCCTTCTCAAGGGGGTGCAGAAAGGAATAGAGAAAATGAGTAATGTGATGATGCCTGTTCTGTTCTTGCTTCTGTTGGTGTTTGCATGTGTTGCGATGACTTTCCCGAAGGCATTCGAAGGACTTGCTTTTTTCCTTAACCCCGATTTCTCAAAGATTACTCCCGGGGTTGTGATCAACGCTCTCGGACAGGCTTTCTTCTCGCTTTCGCTCGGTATGGGTATTCTTATCACTTATTCCGGTTATTTCCCTCGTAAGACCAATCTTGCCAACACTGCGCTCACTGTGTCGGGGCTTGATCTCTTGGTGGCGTTGTTGATGGGTTTTATCATATTTCCGGCAGTGATGTCGTTCGGTCTTGACGGGGAGAGTCTTGAGGGTGCGACATTGGTGTTTGTCACTCTTCCGGAGGTGTTTGCTCGTATGCCTTTGACTCAATTGTGGTCTGCTCTCTTTTTCCTTCTGCTTGCCGTGGCGGCTCTTACTTCCACCATATCTCTTGCCGAGGTCTCGATCGCTTTTATGCAAGACCGTTTCGGTTTGTCAAGGACGAAGGCATGTGTATGGGTTATGCTTCCTTTGACTGTGTTGAGCACTTTATGTTCGCTTTCACAGGGAGTGCTTGCCGATTTCAAGATAGCAGGTATGAACCTGTTTGATTTCCTTGACACTGTGGCAACCAACTATATGCTCCCGACAGTCGCCATATTGACGTGTATATATCTTGGATGGTTTGCGCCGAAGCAGTTTTTCCGCAAGGAGCTTTCCAACCACGGCACCTTGTCGGCCACCTTTATTCCGGCGATAATGTTCATTGTGAAATATATCGCGCCTGTCCTTATCGCGGTTATCCTCCTCGCCAAGGTATTCGGGTAGACCTCTCCAAATTAATTAATCTTCGGGAGTGATTGAATATTCTCCTTCATATAAGGCTTCTATTTCTTTTTCTATCATTTGAAGGGTAATATGTCTTTGTCTTAAGGTATATTTGTTCAGAAGAAGATAGATATTGGATTTTTTGTCAGAATATTGACAAAATTTTTCCGGACTGAATAAAGAAAGCATCATACGGCGATAAAACCGGAATCGTTTATTGATACAGTTGTTTTGAATAGTAGTATTATGTAATGTTGCGTTGTTATGTTGATTATCTTCTGCTGCTACAAATCCAAAGGAAGCTAAGGGATGGTTCTCATGATATTTAAGCATTATTTGAATACATGACATATAACAATGGTTCTTGGCTCGTTGTCGTTAGTTAAAAAAGAATACCGTTTTTTGCTATTGGCAACCCCTTTCCAATAAAATTTGATTCCGAAAAAATTGTTTGAAAAGTGTTCGATCTCTACGATGTATCTTTTATTGCTTTTAATGGAACGGAAAGTCCATAAATCAACAATGCGAAGCGAAGATGGATCTTCGGTTCGCATAATTATAGACGCATTATAAAAAATTTAGCATAGTCAGAGTATATAACCATAAGAGGGAACTCTATATTTTTCGCGTTCCTCTTCTGATACCGGAGTAAGTCTGACCTTATGGGTATGCAAGTTCTCCGAATGGAAACTTTGTTTCATCCAATCATTATTATCATGGGGTTTGTCGATTGGTTTCATAATAATATGTGTTTTGTTTATGATGTCAACACAAAGTTAGACAATATGTTTTTATCATACAAAGATATAATCAAAATTAAGTGTTAATATGAGTTAAATGGCTAAGATGTATTTATATTGTGAGAATAATTATATAAATTTGGGTAAAATTTATTGATATGGCAAAGAGAGTCAGATATCCTGTCGGACAACAGTCTTTTGAGGTTTTGCGGGAACAGAACAGGCTATATATTGACAAGACCCGTTTTATCGAAGAACTATTGTTTGGCGGCAATTATTATTTCCTGAGTCGGCCCCGGAGATTCGGGAAGAGTCTTTTTTTGTCTACGCTTAAATGCTTTTTTCAAGCGAAACGCCATCTTTTTAAGGGTTTATATGCCGACAGTATGGAATGGGACTGGCAGGAATATCCGGTTTTTTATCTCGATCTGAATACCGGGGAATATACAGATGGGGAGAATTTAACTCAACGGTTGCATCGTCATCTTGAAGAGTGGGAAGATAAGTATGGAAATCAATATGCAGACCGGGAAGTCGGTGAGAGGTTTGAACATTTGTTGAGACTTGCATATCAGAAAACCGGTAGAAGAGCTGTAATACTTGTTGATGAATATGACAAACCTCTTGTCAACAACCTTAATGATTCCGAACGTTTTGAGCAATTCCGCAATCAATTGTCGGCATTATATTCAAATTTCAAGAGCGGTGCCGACTATATAAGGATGGTTTTCCTTACCGGTGTGAGCCGTTTTGGGAAGCTGAGCGTTTTTTCAGGACTTAATAATATCGATGATATATCGTTTGATGATGCGTACAGTGATATATGTGGGATATCAGAAGAGGAGTTGCTGAGTAATTTTCAGATAGGAATCGAGACTCTGAGTCAAAAATATAATACTCTTCCTGAGGAAACCTGTGCGGAATTAAAAAGGCGTTATGACGGATATCGCTTTTCTTCAGAGGGTAAGGAAATGTATAATCCTTATTCTCTTATGAAAGTGATGGATAAGGAGAGATATGGCAATTATTGGATAGAATCCGGACAGCCTACACTTCTTAAAGAACAACTTAAGCATTGCAATGCAGATCTGAATAAGTTGATTAATACCAAATGCAGTCTGGAAGCGATGAAAGGTCTTGATTATGATAATCCAAGACCGGTTGCGTTGCTATATCAGAGTGGATATCTTACAATAAAGGGGTATGATCAGGCTACCGATATATATACGTTGGGGTTGCCAAACAGGGAAGTGGAAGAAGGTTTCCTTTCTTATCTGTTGCCTGTATATGCCAATTTGCATCAGTATGACACCCGTTTTTTCGTTGTTGAATTTGTAAATGAACTCAATAGGGGAGATGTACAGGCATTTATGGGAAGGTTGAAAAGCATGTTTTCTGCCGTTCCTTATGATATGGAGATGGAACGGGAGCAAAACATTCACAATGCATTGTTGATATTGATGATGCTTGTGGGGCTTGATGTCAGGACTGAGTATCGCACATCTAATGGCAGAATAGATCTTTTTGTAGTGACTGAAAAGTTTTATTACATTATAGAACTGAAGCTTGACGGCTCGGCAAAGGAAGCTCTTGATCAAATTGAAAACAAGGAATACGCTCTTCCTTTTAAAACAGGAAACCGCAGGATAATCAAAATCGGGGCAAACTTTTCAACAGTCTCTCGGACTATATCCGAATGGGTTTCAGATCCTGCTTATAATGCAATTTAGAAAATGGTAGATTTATATAAACTATGAAATGCCTAATGACCGTATCGTTTACCGGAGGGATTTCATTGTAGGATTTTTCTGAAAGATTGGGGTGTGGCTATTGTAAATTTGAGGAGGAATCGTTATATTTGCCGAAATATTGCTCCCGAGATTTTAGATGGCTATGGACATGGACTATGACAAGATAATAGAAGAACGCGCACAACACGTGATCGACGTGATGGCACCGCGCACGGCGGATGCAGACCTTGTGAGACTGCGCGACGCTTTCGAACTGGCACGCGAGGCGCACGCCCCACAGGTAAGAAAAACCGGTGAACCCTATATCCTCCATCCCATAGCGGTGGCGAACATCGCTGCCGAAGAACTTCATCTCGATGTCAACTCCGTGATCGCCGCTTTCCTCCATGATGTGGTGGAAGACACCCCTCACCCGTTAGAGGAACTTCAGTCCCGTTTCGGCGACGATGTGGCTTTCCTTGTGAACGTGCTCACAAAAAAGGAAAAGAAAAACTACGACATGAGCAAACAGGTCGACAATTTCAAGCAGATGCTCAACGCCATGCAGCGCGACATACGTCCCATCATGGTGAAACTTGCCGACCGACTTCACAACATGCGTACCCTCTCCTCTATGCGTCCCGACAAACAGATGAAGATTGCCGGAGAGACAGACTATTTCTATGCCCCACTCGCCAACCGTCTGGGGCTTTATCATGTAAAGACGGAACTTGAAAATCTCAGTTTCCGGTTCCGTTGCCCGCATGAATTCGAGGAGATCTCAAACCTCATAGAAGAAGACAAACGCCAGCAGGAAGAACGCCTCGAACAGTTCCGCATACAGCTTGAGGCAACCCTTGCAGAGGCAGGTATTTCAGTGAAAGTGGCTGTGGAATATCGTGAACCGTATAGTGTGTGGAGAAAGATGCATAAGTTCGGCGATGACTTCAACCATCTTAAATACCGTCATTTCACCGATATCATCTACACCACCCCGGAAGGGGAAGATGAAAAAGACATTGCGCTCCGCATCTATTCCGTGCTTACCGACCGGTTTAGGGAAAAGCCGGGAGGAATTTCCAACTATATCGATTCCCCCAAGGAAAACGGCTATCAGAGCTTCCATGTGAAACTGCTTGCCGATTTCGGCAGATGGCAGGAGGTGCATATATCGAGCGAAAGGATGACGCGCAATTCCCGGCTCGGCTATCAGGCTGAACGTTCACAAGACTATATCGGGCGATGGGTCGACAAGTTCCGCGGGGTTCTCAGAGAAATCGGGGAACACTCCGAGGGGATTGATTTCATGGAGAAAGTGACATCGTCTTTCTACAACGACGATATCATGGTCTTCACCCCGAAAGGTAAGGCAGTGGTGCTTCCCCAGAAATCATCAGTGCTCGATTTCGCCTATGAGATCTCTTCAGAGGTGGGCGACCATGCCAAATATGCCCGCATCAACGGTTTCCTCTCGTCAATAAAAGCGCCGTTGCGACGTGGCGACGTGGTGGAGATATTCACTTCCCCGACTTCCCATCCGGTAGAGGAATGGCTGAATACCGTGGTGAGCTATAAGGCTAAGAACGCCATCGAGTCATATCTGGATTCCCTTCCCATGCCGAAATTTAAACGATGCGATTGCTGCCGCCCTATCCCCGGAGAAGAGGTGGTTGGATTTCGAGGGAAAGACGGCATACTTACACTTCATAAGCGTGATTGCCCCATAGCGATACGTCTTGCTTCGCAATTCGGTGATGATATTGTCAGCGTGGAGTTTGAACCTGACGATACCCTTTATCCGGTCACAGTGACAGTGAAGGCGGTAGACCGCCATCATCTTTTCCTTGATATCGTAGACTGTATATCCAACAAACTTAACCTGAATATAGATTCCTACAACTCTACTTGTCAGGATTCGATAGTGACAAGCCAGCTCTCTTTCGGGGTTCACTCCTACTCCGAGCTGCAGAAGATAATCAGCCATATCTATGGAATAAAAGATGTGGATGAGGTGAAGCGTAAGCCGGAATAAAAAATTGAAGTCATTTAAACTTTTTTTAATTCGATAATGCGGAAAAGGTAAAAAAAAATAAGTAATTTTGCAATTTAGATTTTATTCATTGCTCGGGTTCCCCTTATGCAACCCTGTAATGACAAATCAGCACATTTCCCATAATAGCCTTGCTATAAAATTTAACTAAGTGAACCGTTTTAAATTAATTTCCCTATTTTTATTAATGGCATGTGGGTTTACTTCTCATGCCGTCACCTCTTCAATTGTGGAGCAGCAGGCTTCAGCCGACCGTATCATTGCCACCTTAGGTGAAGGGCAATCGGCATCCGACAGCATCCGCATCCTGTATGACGCGTTTGATCTTGCCCCCATGCAGTCCAAATCGGGGGTGGCGTGGAAGATTCTTGACATAGCCAGAAGAACCGGTGATGATGAGTCGCAGGCAGACATACTCCGTCAGCTGTCGGTGCTTGAGGTGCGCGACCGTAACGTTATCGATCGATTGGTCTCAATGACATCCAATATTAAGGATGAACCTTTACGAAAACGAGTAGAGCTTTTCGTAAATGTGCAGAAAGCTTTGGGTGAGGCGCGTTATCTTGAAGGCGAGGAGCGGATGAAGGTGCTGATGGAGTATGTGAAGGAAGATCTGACCCCGAAGCAAGATATCTATCAGGACATACTTGACCTCTATAGGGTTGTGATTTTTATTCGCCACACCACAACGGGAAATATGTATCTGGAGTATCTCGGGCGTCTTGAAAAGCTGATTAATGAATGCCCGGAGGAGATCCCTTTCCTTAAAAGCCTTTTTTACACCACTGCGGCAACCTACTACAGCAGCATAGATTTTCAGGAGAAAGCGGTTGAATGCGACCGCAAATTGCTTGAGATAATCAAAAATCTGGAGAAGCATTATAAAAATGTAGGAAGAAAGTATCGTAATTACGATCGCAACTACTATATTTGTTATAGGAGGATGTTGAGCAACTATGAGGTGCTTGATATGGATGAAGTGAAAGAACTTTATTCTAAGTGTGCCATGCTCGCTGAAAAAGATCAGGAAATTGGAGAATCTTTCGAGGTGGATCCTCGCCCTACAGCCTACAGGCTTCTTGTAGATAAGGATTATTCCGGTGCGCTCCCTTATTTACGTAAGGTGGTGGATAATGCCACCAATGAAGGCGTGAGGAACCGGGCGCTCTTGCGGCTTATCGAGGTGGCTGATTCGGCAAATGATCACGTCTCAAAGCTAAAAGCTTTGGAAGACTACAACGACGTGCTTATTGAATCAAGGAAACAGAAATCGGAGGATGCGTATGTGGAGCTTCAGATGCGATATAATGTCAACCAGTTGAAATCGGCTATGGCAACGATGGAGGTGGAAAAAAAGAATCTTGAACTCGCCACCAACCAAAAGATTATCAGCGTCACCCTTATCGCACTCTTTCTTCTTGCCATCGGGTTGATGTATCTCTACAGAAGCCATTTTAGACTCCTCAATAAAACCCGTGGACTGGAGGCGGAAAATAAAAAACTTGAGACCACGATAGAAGAGCTTCTTGACGACGGTTCGCCGCAGGGCTCGACTGACCTCCGAAATTATAAAAAGGGATAAACTCCATTGAAAATCAATCTCCGTAAAAAGTTTAAACAACTTCGAAACATAAACCGGTGAAAACCGTATTTGCAAAAAGACCTTGGTTTCAGGGTCTTTTTTTGTTATGGGTATTATAAAATATTTAAGTTTCGCAAGCTCACTTAAGGGTTGAAGGTTAAGGGGTTAAAGGGTTAGGTTTATACATAAGATTCAAGGAAGTAGGATAATTATCCACAATTGGAGATTAACCTCATAACTACATAACCCTCAACTTTCGCTTGCGAAAGTTGAATAAAATAGATACCGCTTCCGTGTGCTTATGTCAAGGGATATGAAGCCTGCAGGATGCATAAAAAGAGATTTGTAAATTTTTCTATAATTTTGTAAACCTTTTTTCACAAATCCGTGTCATTGCACAGACCGATGGATTTTCCTTAGGCATGGATACTAACCTTACATGTCGTCTTAAAGACATGAGGATAAAAAATGTGTACTGATTATAATAAACTGATTCGCCGTCTTGAGAAACGTGATGCAAAGGCATTCAAGGAGCTGTTTGACAGGTTCTTTGAACAATCCTATTCCCTTGCACTTACATATGTGCTTGATCCCGACGTGGCGAACGATATAGTGCAGGAAGTTTTTATCTCCTTCTATGACCACTCATCCATTCTGCAAAATATCACCAATCTCCCGGCTTATATCACTATCTCGGTGAGAAACCGATGCCTTAACTATCTCCGCGACCTCGACCTTGAAGACCGCAATCTGAGAATGTATTATGAGCATCTGTTGTGCGTATCCACGTCTGACGATAGTGAAGAGCTTTCTGAACTTGCCAAAAAACTTGAGAGAGCCATGCCTTATCTTCCGGAAAGTTGCCGGAAGATCTGCGAAATGAGATTCAAGGGAGGAATGAAAATTATAAGTATCGCAGAGGAATTAAACTTATCGATAAGCACGGTAAAAGTGCAACTCCATCGGGCCGTTTCAAAAATAAGAGGAATCTGAGATTAATTTTGAATTTTGAATTTTGGATTTTGAATTAATAGAATCTCGATTCCTCCCAATTTTCCTGTTTTCTTCCGATTAATCCTGATAAATCCCGATCAATCCTGATAAATCTTTCCTCACAACTTAACTCTCCCAACTCACAACTCCCAACTCCCAACTCTTTAAAATTTTTTATAAAATTTTCTTTAAAAATTGTAAACCATTTTCAATCGCTTCGTGTCTTTGATGCAAAAGCGATTTTTTTAATGGAAGCTGAACTGCTATATAAAAAGATTGAAGGGACCCTGACTCCTGAAGAGGCGGATGAAGTGGAGACATGGCTTGCAAGCTCTCCTGACCATCTCGCATTTTTCGAGCGTCTGAAAACCCATTACCATGAAAGGAATGATTTCGTCGTTCCTCCCGATGTCATAAGTGGCTACAGGGAAAGTTTCGATCAAATCCTTGCACAGAAATTCCGCCAAAGAAGATGGTGGAATTCTTCCGCCGTGCTCATCGCGGCAAGTTTATTGATTTTGATCGGAGTGGCGTTCGCCTATTTTGCAAATTCTTTCAATCTTGCGGAGCCTGCACAGCAACCCATCGCTGAAGTTGTGATCCCGCTGCCGGAGCAGGAGACAGATTCAGTCCCTCTTTACACTGAGAAAAAGACAAACCGTAAAATCCGTCTGTCGATAGGCAGCAAAGCCACCTATGGACTCTCGGAAATTTACGAGAATCATGTGGAAGATGTGGAATATGATGTTCAAAACGGTATAGTAAGCTACAATGAACCTTCCAAACGTAAGCCGGCTGAACAACATCGGTTGGAGACAGCTCCCGGGGCGGAACTTTGCCTGAAACTCGAAGACGGTACTGTCATCTGGTTAAACTCAGGAACGGAAATTGAATACCCGAGCTATTTCGAAGATGCCGAACGCCGCGTCATTTTGAGGGGGGAAGCTTATTTCGAGGTGAGTAAAGACTCGATCCGTCCGTTTATCGTGTCGACTGGCGATATGGACGTAAAAGTATATGGCACTCAATTCAATGTCAATACCCGGCGCAACAATATGACCACAACTACGCTCGTGGAGGGTTCGGTTGCAATAATCCCGGCTGTGTCAGGTGCCGAGACACTTCTGACTCCGGGTGAAACAGGTAAATTCGATACAGCTACCGGAAAACTGGATATTCGTGAAGAAGATATCGACCTTTACATAGGGTGGCGCCAGGGAGCGTATCATTTCAGCGACAATTCCCTTGAGTCTCTTTTCGATGAGATTTCATTGTGGTATGGCATTGATGTCACATTCGCCGACAATAGGGTAAAGAATGAATCGTTTAGCGGTATTATTTCCCGCGATATGCCGCTGATGGACTTATTAAATATTCTGACTATGACAAACTATGTTAAGTTTGACTTAAAAGGCAATAAACTAACCGTAAAAGAAAATAAATAAAATTAACCTTAACTAACCAAAATGGCGTGAAACAAATTCTGACATTGGCTCTCTTGCTGCTGCTGTCATTGCGCGTCGCAGTGTTTGCAGAAACGCACGCCGGGCCCGACACCCGATTGAATCTCCCTGACACGGAGATGACAATCGACCAACTCTTCAAGACGATACATGCCCAGACCGGTATGTCGGTTGTCTATAATGTGAAAGACATGCGCTACTTGAAGAGAGTGAAAGTGGTTACTCCTAATCCTACCGTGAAAGAAGCTCTTGACGAGGTGCTCAATCCGAAACAGGTGAGTTATGTGATTGAGAAAAACACTATTGTCATCAAGCAGTTGAACGGTGCCGTCTCAGGTGTAGTCCGTGATAAAAACACGGGTGAACCACTCGTGGGCGCGTCAGTTTTTGACAAAAACGGGAAGACCGGTGTTGTGACCGGTCTTGACGGCGAGTATACACTCTACGCAAAAAAAGGAGCTACTATCACTGTCACTTATATAGGCTACGAGCCTCAGAGCCATAAAGACGATGGCAAAGAGATTGTGAACTTTGATCTTGTGCCCGATGAGCATTCTCTCGAAGACGTGGTTGTCACCGGTTATAAGATTGTAGACAAGCGCGCCTCTACCAGTGCGATTACGTCAATAAAGGCTGAAGACATCCTGCGCCCTGACGCCATGAGCATCGACCAGATGCTCATGGCGTCAGGTGCCCGACCTTATGTATATGTCGAATTCGGGTGAGTCGAACGCGGCACCGAAGATTCGTATCCGCGGTACATCTTCAATCATCGGTAACCGTGAGCCACTTTGGGTGGTAGACGGTATCGTGGTTAAAGACCCCGTGCCCATTTCTCCTGACGAACTCAACGACCCTGACTATATAAACCGTCTCGGCAACGCCATTTCGGGTCTTAACCCACAGGACATCGAGCGTCTTGACGTGTTGAAAGATGCATCCGCGACAGCGCTCTATGGTACGAAAGCGGCAAACGGCGTTATCGTGATCACCACGAAACGAGGCAAGGAGGGTCCGGCGAAGATCCGCTACACCAATTCATTCACCTGGAAAGCGCGTCCACGCTACACCGACCGCTCGGTAGACGTGATGAACTCAAAGGAGAGGATTGAACTTTCAAAGCAGCTTGCAGCTCAACATTATGTGTATCCTCAAGGAAATGCTTATGTGGGATATGAATATCTAATGGACGAGTTATATAACGGTAGAATCAATGTCTCTCAATTTAATGAGCAGCTTGCTTGGTTTGAGACTGTAAATACAGATTGGTTTGATTTGCTTACTCATGACAGTTTCTCTCAATCACATACATTCAATGTTAGTGGAGGCGGTCAGAAAGCATCCTATTATGCTTCATTCGGATATACTAATAATATATTTGTTATTACATTTTAATCCGGTTAAACCTAATTACTAAAACAGAACATAAATGAATTATATAAATAAAATATTTCTCGGACTATCGGTAGTTGCCACTGCATTCGTATGTTCCTGTGGAGACGGTACTGAGAACCTGATTCCCGGAGAACCTTTTGTAAACTATTATGATGTGGATCCTTCAGACAAGAGTCTGAGTGGAAATTTAAGAAGAAATTTCTATGAGTCTACAGGTGTTTACCTTTTATATACTGATATTCTTGCATCATATACCGATAGTTATGGTATTGACAGAGTTGAAATTGTAGATTTTGGCTGGAGTTTAGATGATGCCAATACTACACTTAGATGGGAGTTTGACGAACTCGCTGATGATGAGAAGGAGAGGGTTACAGATCTTGTCATAAAATATTTCATCCCTTATATAAATGTTGAGGGTGGTGGCTTGAAACCATATTCAATCATGCTTGTAAAAAATCTTCTTACAAATAAAGAAGATGCTGACTACATGGAAGAATCTGATTTTATCAGTTGCCAGAGATGTTTCGCAGCCAATGTGTATGATTGGATTGATGCAGATTCTGAAGATGTTAAAGTTCTTGGTAAATTGTTGTTGCGTTCGCTCGTTGATGAAAAATTGAATTATAATTCTCCGGGACTTGAGCCTTTTTTTGATATATGTGCAGATTGCTATGAAGATTATTATATTTCCAGACAGATTCCGGAATGGATAGATAATCAGGATATAGAATTAATCTATGAAAAAGGGTTTATGTTTTATTATCCTGATTTATGGGATGAACCGGAATATGATTCATTCCCGAACAAAAAAAATGATCTCAAATCTTTCATGGATGTGATTTTCAATCAGTCAAAAGATGAATTTATGGAGGAATGGAGTGAATATCCTGTCATTGTTCAGAAATATGAAATCCTTAAGGAATGTATAGAAAATCTTGGTGTTGATTTAAATGCTGTAGAATAATGAAAAAGTTTATATACATTGCGATATTGTCAATAGTATTTTCCGGATTTGTTGCTTGTGACAATGATGATGATTTACCAAATGTGTCACCGTCTGAACGAGGCACTGTGACCGATGACCAGGGCAATACTTATGAATGGGTTCGCATAGGTGATCAAATGTGGACCACAAGCAATGCACAGAACGGTACGGATATCATCGGTGCGGAATATTATAATAATTTCGATTGGAGATATGTGATTGAACCCGGCTCTGATGAAGCTGAAGAGTTTGAAAATGACTATAGGCCCAAGTATGGAAATCCGATGACCCTTGAGGATGCGATAGCGTCGGCCCCGGAAGGTTGGAGAGTCCCAACTGATGAAGACTGGCAGAAACTTGAGAAAACTCTTGGCATGAAAAATACAGACGCCAACGGATTCCGTGGAGAGGGAGTGGCATATTCATTGATAAGTAAAGATTCAGAATCTGAATTGGGCTTGGATTTTGGAGGAGGATGTTTCCCAATAATAAATTTTGGCTGGATTGAGATCAATCTGGACTATGTTGGAGAACACGGCTATTATTGGACTTCCACGATAGATGACACTTATCAGGAGGATTATCCGATGGCATACTATCGTCGTGTCACCGTGAATTATGGTAAAGTGTCGCGTGCCTGTATGCGTGCAGACAGTTATCTGAGTGTCCGCTGGGTTAAAGATGTAAATTGACTGGTTATTATTGATTGATAGATGTTGAATTAAGGGGTCATGGGGTTTTAATGGTTAAGATCTTTCCCGTCTGACGGCAATATACCGGAATGCCGGAAATGGATAAGCTTGAACTGATTCGTTTTGATGTTCTTGACAATTGGATTCTTGTGGACCTTTAGTTCGACTGGTCAATAATGTGTCTTGACATAATATGTATATGGAAACTTTGAATCTGATCAATTATAAATTAAGCATGAATATGAATTGCAAGAAATTATTAATGACCGGAGTTTTAGCAATGATATCTGCTATTACGGCAACGGCTCAGGCACCGTTCTCTCTTTCTGGGAAAATAGATGGAATGCCCGATTCGGTCAGGATTACTTTGACTGATGTGGAAGATCCAAATGGAGATTTTAAGACATTGGCTCAGGTGAATCCTAAAAACGGTGCATTTGAACTGAAAGGGGATGTGAAAGCTCCTACCATGTGTAAACTGTTTTTTCAAAGATATAGTCCGAAAGATGAGAATTATAGAACCATCATGTCTGTGCGGATGATGATAGATCAGTCGCAGCTTTCAGTTGCAGCACCTTTGGATTTTGACAGTCTGCTAAATTCGAGAGATATAGAAATGCTTATGAAAGTCAGCGGTTCAAAAGTAGCTGATCAGTACGCAGAGTTCATGACGGCAGTCAATGCTGCAGAAAGAAAGATGGATGATGCCGCTTATCTTTCAGCCTCTAAGTATTTTGAAACCAATGCAAATCCAGATACTGTAAGGAAATACAATGCCATAAAGGCTGGTGCGGAGAAGGAATTTTTGCTGGCTAAACAGGCTTTTATAGCTTCGCATCCGGATTATAATATTTCAGCTTACGAGACACAGCGTGAACTTGAGAAAATATTTAAGTATAATGCAGCCGAGATTGATGCAATGGCAGATCTTGTGAAGGTATGTCCTGACACCGCTCGTATTAATACCGTCGAAAGACGCCGCAAGTTCGCCCATAGATATGCCATGGGCATGAATTGCCCCGAATTTCAGGCTACAACTCCCGAAGGTGAGGTTGTGGATTTTAAATAAAGAAACCGCAAATTAGGACACTATGCAGAGTTCGGCAGCGATGTC
>CAJTZQ010000005.1 GCA_910583795.1 uncultured Muribaculaceae bacterium | reverse complement strand
TCGCCACGGCGCTCGCTCTCATGGTTGAAGAGGATACCGGAGCAGCAATACATGTTGTATGCCTCGCGGTATTCCTTCACAATCCAGAAGCCGTAGAGCTTCGCAACGGCGTAAGGGCTATAAGGATGGAACGGTGTCTTCTCGTTCTGTGGCACCTCCTCAACCTTTCCGTAAAGTTCGGAGGTGGATGCCTGGTATATGCGGCAGGTCTGTGCAAGTCCGCAAAGGCGGACAGCCTCAAGGATGCGGAGTACCCCAGTGGCGTCGACATCGGCGGTGAATTCCGGGGAGTCGAACGACACCTGTACATGACTTTGGGCTGCCAAGTTATATATCTCGTCAGGTTTTACTTTACTGATCACCTGCATAATCGACATTGAATCACCGAGGTCGGCATAATGCAGATGGAAGTTGGGGCGTCCTTCGAGATGGGCGATACGTTCGCGAAAGTCCACTGAAGAGCGG
Organism: uncultured Muribaculaceae bacterium; assembly: GCA_910583795.1. Taxonomy (GTDB): domain Bacteria; phylum Bacteroidota; class Bacteroidia; order Bacteroidales; family Muribaculaceae; genus Lepagella. The sequence continues at coordinate 83,652 of CAJTZQ010000005.1, read as the reverse complement.
CGGATAGTGCCATGCACATCATAACCTTTCTCAATAAGAAGCTCGGCAAGGAAAGAGCCGTCCTGACCGGTTATTCCAGTTATAAGCGCTGTTTTCATTGAAATTAGCCTAAGTTATATAGAAAAGTATTAATTTCTTAAATACAAAGAATATCTATCCATTTACATATTCTCTATATTTACGTAAGATAGATGACGCAATACTACTAACTGTAAATTTTAATGTAGCTATCATTCGCCTTTTGAATAATAGTTTATAATATTCACCTTTGGACTTACTGTGTTTCTTTAATATATATTTATCATCCTGTTTAATTTTGTTTGAATAAACATTACTTGCACCTCCATCAAGCATATTGGATAATACAGAATTTACAAATATAACGGGAACATTATTTTTATAGAACCTAACTATTAGATCTGCATCAGCGTACAATTTTAGATTCTCATCAAACAAGCCAAATCTGTCATATGCTGCTTTAGAAACAAAAGTAGCAGGGTGGTTCAATCCCATTCTATATACTCTGGAAAATTGTTCATATCGTTTAGCCGAAGTTTTAATTATCAAGCTATTACCATTTTTATAATGAAACCTCATTTCTCCTGTAATAGCAAATGGCATTGAAATGTCAATACTATTCGCTATTAAAGTATTTCGTACTATCTCCAATGTATTAGGCTCTAACCAATCGTCGCTATTAACTATACCAACTACATTTCCCGAAGCTGCCATCACTCCTTTATTCATAGCATTGTATATTCCAGAATCTTTTTCACTTATCCAGTGTAACCGTCCTTCAAATTTTGGTTCATAATACTTGATTATATCTAATGTGCGATCTGTAGATCCTCCATCTATAATCAAGTACTCATAATCAGATAATGTTTGGTTGAGAATCGACTCTATGGTTTTAGATATCGTTGACTCACTGTTAAAACAAGGTGTCACAATAGAAAATAACATATTGTTACAATTTTACTGAAACAGATTTCTCTTTTCTTACCATCTTGAATATCGGTTTATATTGTATCAGAGGATAGAATACTATCGTATACAAAATATAATCATACGGGCCTATAAAACAATCGGAATCGAAAAATATTCTTGAATATATAATCAACATTATGTAGAAGAGATAGTAGTTCTTGCTTTTCAAATATTTAAACATTGAAGCACAAGAAATAATGAAAAAAAGAAGAATTGGAATGAATCCAAGCCTTCTATGAAAATTCAAAAAGGAATTATGTGGATTTCCTCCGTAATCTCTTAATACCGGTATATCAATTGTCTCAAGTCCGAACAAAATCGATGTAATTGTGAGATTATTGAAGTATGAATCCCATATCTTATATCGAGAAGACTCCATACCATTTTCAGCAAAAGAAGAAGCTTCATAAAGAAACACTATTTCCTCTCTGAAATATACCAGAAACATGACTATAAATAAAAATATCAACACGATGACATTTATTTTCCCTTTTGCTATAACTGATACAAAAAATAAAGCGATCAACAAACCTAAAGAAGAACGACCGACCAATAAATATGCGCAAAAAATACTTAACAATGGAATTAAAATAGAGACTTCTCCAGTGGCTATTTTTTTTATATAACAATAGAATCCTGCAAACAGGCACAATAATAAACCTCCATGATTACGACTCAGCCCTAATTTTTCGTATATTTCATTTGGAATCATCCCAAGATAAAGAATCTGATAAACTATATATAACATATTGATCCATAAAATAATTAGAATATGGATTCTAAGTTTATTCAAATTATCTATACAGTAAAGTGCTAATGCCAGATTTGCAAGCAAAATTAAGCTACCTCCAATACCATTATTAGTAAAAAATATATTAAAAACGCTGAAAAGGATAGCTATCAGAGAATAAATAAAATATACTAATAAACCATTATTACCATATCTAAAATGTTTCGCTCTGAATATCATATAGGGAATTGCCAATAACGATGCCAAAATTTGATATTGCAGACCTACAATTATCACATGTAATGAAAATATGTAGATGGACAATATACATGTAACATCAAATATTTTATATCGCTTAATTGACAAATAATTCATATATGCTTCTTTAGCTCTTCAATATTTTCAAAATAGAGAGCATTCTCTCGGATTTTTTCAATATCCCAATTCCACCATTTAATCTTATTCAATAAATCAATATCATCTTCACAAAAGCGATTTCTTATAAAATGGGCTGGACACCCAACTACGATTGTATATGGTGGGATATCTTTCGTCACTAAACTATTGGCACCAACAATAGCTCCATCTCCTATAGTGACACCTTGTAATATACTCACATTTGATCCAATCCAAACATCATTTCCAATTTCACAAGAGTATCCATTAGATGTCTTTTTAAATTCTTCAAATCTTATTTCATCAACAAAACCTTTACCCACATAACTATTTTTAGAAAAAAAAAGTGGATGTGTGGAAACCCATCTTGAAGAAGGATGAGAACCTAATATTAACTTGACATTACTTGATATTGAGCAAAATGATCCAATTACGCAATTACTAAAATCACAACCATTTCCGAGATAGGTATATCTCCCTATAATTGTATGTTTTAAATGGGAGAACCTACCTACAAAATTATTCCCTTTAAATATTACACCATTCCCTATAAAGGAAGGAAACAAGATTTTAGCTTTCTTATTGCATAAATTATTAATTATAAGTTTTAGTATATTAATCATGCTGTTTATCAAAGGCATCTATAAAGGATTCTGGGCACATATTAATTATGGAAACATTCCGATACCTTGCATATTGTTCAAGTATAGAATATTGTTCAAAAATTTCACTAAATCTATATAAAATTGTCTGCATCGTAAAAGGTTTTCCAGTCTCATCATTCCATGGAATAAGTTTGACAGAATCATTATCATAATAATGAACTTGCCTAATACAAACCTGATTATGTTGGTTGACTTTTAATTGTTCAGTCCAAGAATGATCTGTGCCATATAACCTGATTTTAGAGAAACCATTTAATATTCCAACATATATTGCTGCTATCAATACGTTTCCAGCCATTGGCATAGCTAAATTTCTATTATACATAGCAAACATAAGTTTCTGCCACCCTTTGAATGAAGCAGAATGGTAGCACCTTACTTTTAAATTTGAGCCTTTTATTAGATCTTTGGTTTTATTGTAAAAATAAAATGGAACAAATAGAGTCATATCCCAATCAACTCGAAATAATTGTTCCCAAACTTCACGTATGATATCAAGATGAATGTTTCGTATAAAGGCCGGATCTGCAATTATATACATTGAGGGTTTCAATTGTTTAAATTCAGATGTTTTACAAGCATTATTCACCATACAATATTCAATATTGGGATTATCCGATATAACGTTCTTTATATTAAGAGATGGACCATTGCCAATTATTCTTAATTCTTTATTGTTTTTTTCTTTTTTAATATAACATTTTAAGTTTTCTCTAGTAATAAACAAAATTAACCAATTGATAAAATTGCCTATATAAGAAATTTGTAATTGTAAATATTTATATAGTTTTTTCATTTTGATATATATTTAAAAGTTTCCTACTACGAATGAATACAAGCATCGTAACTGCCGATTGTAACAACAAGTATATGAAACAAGTATAAATTAACGAATATTTTGTCAATATGAGAGATAATGTCAAGTGTAACATTGCAATCCCAAATGTGATATACATAAGATCAACAGTCCTGTTAAAATAAAAAAGATAATTACAATATACCAAGTAATAACAATGAGCCAAGCCAAAAATAGAAAGCAAATAAAACAAAGATAATGAAGAAATATAATTTGGCAATAATGCCGGAATAAAAATCGAAACGCCTACAATTACTATTAATGAAATTATTGCATACATTAACAGAAAATATTTTTCTTTCTTTTTAAGAGTCTTCACTACCTTAACTCTATCCATATCTTTAGATGACAAAGTTTTATATATATTAACTGAATTTGTTTGATTAAATGCAACTCCAATCATAACAATTATGTTTGTTAAATTTAGCGCAAAGCTAAATATTCCAACCTCTGAAATTGAATAATTTGAATCAATAATATAGCGATCTAAACCTTGCTTAATCCAGGTAGTAGCAGAATGTGGTATAAGTGGAATCCCCCATAAAAGAATATTTTTTATTATACTCCAATTTTTGGGTATAATAAGAAGTTTTTTTATTATTAAAAATAATAACGTACCAAGAGTATAAACAAGATTACATATTGATAATGAATATACAAAACCAATCCATCCCAAGTTCTTGTATATAATTAAATAAAGAGTTACAATAAAATTAATTAATGCGTATCCACAACTGATTAATCCATATTTTAAAACTTGTTCCCTAATACGGAAATAATCAAGTAATAAACCCATTATTATTGATGAAAAGGATATAAATAAGGCTATAATAAGTAATCGATCACTTAGTTTTAATAAATTAGATAACCATTCATTAAATACGATTATTATTAAAAATAATACAATAGAACTTGTTACAGTTATTAAAATAATTGTTGTTAAGTCTATTTTAAAATCCGATAATTTATTTTTAAAGAAAGATACACCCAAATAACCCGCCGTACTCAGACCAGCTGTGAAACCCAAAAAAGTCACAACAGTATTAAATAAACTCAAATAGCCATATTGATCAGGAGCAATATATTTAGCAAGAATCATTAATAAAAGAAATGAAATACCTTTATTAAAAAAGGAAAAGATTGAAAACAATCCACCATTCCTAATAGTCTTATTATTATAAAGACTATAAATTCTACTTTTTATAGAAGAAACGAGTATCAATTATGATAATGCTTAATTATAGTAAATAGCAAATTTATGCATCTATTATAGAGAAATATTATATTCCTTTAAAATGTATACTTTCCACGAAATCTCTAAATGCTCCGTCTCCTCCTTTGATATTACTTTGGTAATCCACAATTTCTTTTACTTCCTGTACCGCATTGCTTGGAGCTCCGCTGAATCCTACAGATTTCAATAATGGAATATCTGCAAGATCATCACCAATATATGCTACCTCTGATAGATTAATCTTAAGTTCATCACATAGCTTTTCTGCGATCGAAAGCTTATCTGTTACTCCTTGAAATAAATAATCGACTTTTAGCTTTTCAGCTCGTCTTTCAACTATTTTTGTATTTTCGCCAGTTATTATTCCAACAGGTATACCATGGTCATGAGCAATCGTTACCCCTGCACCATCGTAAGTACTAAAACGTTTCCATTCATTTCCAAATTGATCGTAGTACATACCTCCATCAGTCCATACACCATCAATATCAGTCAGTATTAATTTGGGTTTCATATGTAAATTATATTGACAAACTGGGAGATCCTATCAATACTGAACCTGGTGGGCAAGAATGTATCACAACCGAATTGGCTCCAATTACTGAATTGTCCCCGATATTAATATCTCCAAGAATTAGACTTCCTGCATATATCATTACATTATTTCCTATAACAGGCCGTCCACCCTTTCTATCTCCAATAGTACATCCTTGATGGATTGTGCAATTATTCCCGATTTTACATCTTGCACCAATAACTGTGCCACCTCCATGATTGATTTTTAACCCTTCCCCAATTTCAGCACTGAAAAAGATTTCTGTTAATCCTATCTGCCTACCCAATAAGGAATATGCATATTCTCCATTACCCCCAATTTGTTGATTGTAAAATAATTGTGATTTTAGAAATAGTTCTCTCGATATTCTATAACACAATACTGATATTAGTTGAGGTGTTAGAAATAGCTTATTTATATCTATATTTGTATTGTCATACCATCTTAAATAATCCTTCTCAAAAATTTTGGTTGATTTATTTAAAATGGCATCGTCTATACTAAAATATGATTTTGGCAAATAAGATTTACATATAATTCGGGATAGTAATTCTTTTATTGTGTGTAAGTTGTCCATGCAAAAATGTAGATTTAAATACAGTCTTGATATATAATCTCGTTTGCCGGAATATCTTTAAGAGCTATTTTCCCTATAATCTTGTCCTTATCACACCATTTAAATCCATCTCCAGGGCTAAGCATGTGTATATCGTTCTCAGTAATTACTTCACCTTTTGATATTGCTCTTTTAGTCGCAATTGATCTTTCAAGCTTTATCTTTGAAGAGGCAACACTTTTCTCGATATATAAGTCCTTTATACCTAACCATCTTTCTGCTACTCGAATATCTCTAATCATTCGGTTTACTCCATCTGGACCAAGAGAGCCAGCCTGATCAGTCCCTTTCATACGACGGTCAATGGTTATGTGCTTTTCAATAATTTCAGCACCCATGCCGACTGCGATGATTGGAGCGGATATACCAATGGTATGATCTGAGAATCCGATCTTATACTGTCCGTAGTGCTCTTTTAGATATAATATAGTGTTAAGATTTAGATTGTCCGGCTGTGTTGGATACTGAGAGACGCAGTGCAATATTGAAATATCATTATGATATCTGGTTATTATATCCAAGGCATCGTCCAGTTCCTTCTTTCCAGCCATCCCTGTTGATAAAATAATTGGTATTTTAGTTTCTGCCAAGGCGGAAAGCAATGGAAGGTTTGTAAGATCTCTGCTTGCTACTTTTAATCTGTCGGGAGTGAAAAGTTTTAAGAGCGATAGACACCCTACGGCACATAAAGTCTCGACAAAGTCAAGTCCGAGACTCTTGGCATAATTATATACTTCCAAATGTTCTTCATCAGATAATTCAAGGAAAGCTCTGTGCTCACCATAAGTCCTGCCAAAAGAATTAGGGGTATCGTAGATACGGTTCATCTGAGAAACTGTCAATTCCTCATTGAGATCACGTTTTGTAAGTTTCACAGCATTCATCGGTTTCAATTCCAAACCGAACAACTCTTCTTTGACGGGGCGTGCTACCAACTCCACAATAAGCTTGGCGATATCTACAGATCCGTTATGGTTTTGACCTATTTCGCCAATAATATATGTTTCCTTCATCTTTATTTAGAGTTTGATTTTATCGTTTTTGACATTATTGTATACAACCCTGGATTTTCATTATCAAGATAATCAATGATATTTGAAGGGGTTATTTCTAACTTATTTTCTATGAAATGGGAATAGATAGTTTTCTGGATATCGAAATCATCTTGAGTGTCAAGTGTCAATCTCAAATCAGTATGTGATTCAATTCCCTTGATCGCATCCTCAATTGGAAAGAGTTTTACATTAAAAATATCTTGAGCATTATAGATGTAATTAGTCACATGCTCATGATATAAGTTATTGTCCGTAAGAGATTTCACTTTCTTCAATGCAGATAATGTAACTCCTTCGGCAAAAAATCCATAATGGGTCAATATAGAAGGGGTATTATCAGATTTCTTGAAAGATATATAGTCTAAGTTACCCCCATTTGTTTTCATGTAAGAAGAAAGAACAGCTAATGAAGTAGTGTCAAGGAATACATTATCTGCGCATATCCGTATTATCTTTTCGGCATTATATTTTGTAGCCGTGTCGATAAAGCGTTGCAATACATCATTTTCACTTCCTCTGAAATATTGTATGTTATGAGCTTTACATTTATCAATGATTGCATCATCTTTGGGATTATTTGTAGTTGCAACCACTATATCTTCAATTTCTAACTCAGGTTTTGCAAATTTTAACCGTTCTAAAAGGATATCTAAGACAGATTTCCCGCCATAAAATGGCATCGTCATTTTGTTTGGTAGCCGCGTGGATCCTGTTCTTGCCTGAATAATGATTAGAGGTTTCATTGATAACATTTATATTGTTCTTAAGTGTCCATAAATTCAGTCAGGGATGTCGGGGTAGTAGGATTTAAGGAGGTCGTATTCCTTTTGGAATTGGGGGTAGTCGATTTCAGGAGAAGTTTTGCGGTCTTCCGAGATGTCTGCCCATACGACTATCTGTTCGAGGAGGCTTGTTGCGTTGTATCCGAATTCCGGGTCGGGAAACACGTCTTCATTTTTCCTGTCTCGGATGCCTTGTGTGCTGAAACGGTATTTTCGGAGTGCCTCAAACAGTTCGGGGGTCAGATAGCAACCGTATTTTTCAATACTGTTTTTACAATATCGTTCGAGCGTTATCCCGTCGCGGAACCAGTCGAGATAGCGACACATCCAGTTGGCGTCAAATACTTTCAGATTTATCAATCTTTCTTCCATAACCTGTTGTCTATCGTCGTAGTGACCGTCTTGGAGTGACATTTACCCCCTTTGTCCTTCTGTCCTTCTGTTTTGACTGAAGTTCTTTGGTTCCCTGGTCTTATCCCCCTTTGTCCTTTTGTACTTCGTTTTGACTAAAGTTCTTTGGGTCTTAGTTTTATCCCCCTTGTACTTCTGTCCTTCTGTTTTGACTAAAGTCCCTTGGTTCCCTGGTCTTATACCCTTTGTTCTTTTGTCGTTATGTTTTGATTAGAATTCAGTGAATTTGAATTTAACTAACGACTAATGACTAATCCACTAATGACTAATACCCATCGTTGTCAGCAGCTGTTCTTTTGTTCTTTTGGTTTTTATAAGTTGTCCGGTTTCCGTTGTCGGAGTGATTTTAAACAAATGAACAAATGATCTGGCAAATGAACAAATGCCGTTTGTGTTATTGATTCAAACATTATTATTGTTCTTTTGTGCTTTTGTTTTTATAAGTTGTCCGTTGTCTGTTGTCAGTAGTCCGATTATGCATTTCAAAATTCAAAATTGCATACAGTTCCCTGTTCTGATAAAAATTTCAGGATAAGAATCTCCCTTCCTGTTCCTATACTAATTTTGCACCATCGGAACTGAAAAGCCGCCGGTAAAACTCATTCCTCAAGTCCGGATTGGGTAAAACGTCAGCAATCTCCGGATTGCCCCGACCGAATGAAAATACCGTCCGCCAACATTTCCGTACTGTTTTTACGAATTGAGTGTACATAAGTTCGCACAAACAAAGAGATCCTTGACATTGTGGGTATTTTATTTCCTCTGTCGTCCGTCCCTCTCGCCGTGACACGTTTCACATCCATGTCACCGACGACGAACTATGACAACTCGCCATCCCGATTATAAATCATTAAGCACCTTGATAAATAAATGTGCCTATGGTTGGCACTTGTCCATTTATTTTTCTTAGGTGTTTGACGGTTTATAGTTCCCCGGGGGAGATCGGTGTATACCGACAGGCCCATGGCACCGCTGAGAAGGAAAGGGTTACGACTTTGAAACTGTTTCTTAGAACAGTTTCTTTAGCCAAGGTCGTTGTATAGCGACCGGTACACCCCGTATTAGGGTGTCGTAGTTTTATCTTCCGGTCAGGTAGGGTTGACGCGAGGGGGCGTTAACCCTTGGATTATCCTTTGTCTTGACTGAGAAGGAGAGATTTACGACGGAAGCGGTTGGTGGTCGGTGACGCGATGAGGGCGGAGCGGATACGAGTGTCGTAGGTCCTAAATTCTTCGGGGGAGAGATACGGTGCGGCGGCGAGGAGGAAGCTCTGCAAGGGAGAGAGGAATTGATAATTGATAATTGATAATTGATAATTATCCAAAAGGTGGCGGTGGTTTTCGAAGAGGGTCTGTTTGAAGGAGGACTCGTTGCGGGTTTCGAATGACCAGAGATCGGTGGTGAGCAGGGTGCTTACGCGATTGAGGGTGTCGTAGTCGCTGAGTTCGTCAAGGGACGCTCCGTATCGGAACTGTTTGTGCCATCTGTCAAGGCACACGCTTTCCCATTGCAACGGTCTGCCGAAGTATTTTGGATTCCGACGGTCGATTTCACGCGAGATGGTGTGCCGGAGAGCATATTGGTCTACGGTCTTGTCGCCACGGATGTATGACTCGAATGCATCAAGCCTGTATTTGTCGAGTTTGGCTGTGCTTGCAGCCTGATTGAATGCGAGTTGGTGGAGCGGTTCGTAATAGGCTGTAAGGGTCATCGCGTCGCCGCAGCTCAACGAGTCGAGGACGGTGTCTGCCCGGAGGAGCCATTCTTTTGCCTGAGACTTGCACGCAGTCTTGAACTGACCGGGGTTAGATGACCGGGCGAGTATAAGTTCGGCGGAGCCGGCGATATCGGCGATGTCGCTGAAGTCGACGTCGTCTATGTTCAAGATATCATACATGCGTTTTTACGACCAAGTACCAAAGTTCTTTTTTTACGACCAGGTACCAGAGTACTTTTTTACTACCAGGTACCAGTGTTTTTTGCGACCAAGTACAAGAGTTCGTTTTTACGACCAAGTACAAGTGTTTTTTGCGACCAAGTACAAGAGTTCGTTTTTACGACCAGGTACAAGTGTTTTTTGCGACCAAGTACAAGAGTTCGTTTTTACGACCAGGTACCAGAGAACCAAGGTAATTTTGAATTTTGAATGTTGAATTTTGAATTGATATCGTTCTATGGAACTCCAATTCAATTAATAATGAGTAATTAGGAATTAGTAATTGCCTTGTTCCTAAACTTGGTCTATGGGACCTGGTCTAACCCATTGTTCTATGGGACCTGGTCTATCCAATTGTTCTATGGGCCTTGGTCTTTAACCTTATTCTTTGGGACCTGGTCTATCCCATTGTTCTATGGGACCTGGCCTATCCCATTGTTCTATGAGCCTTGGTCTTTAACCTTGTTCTATGGGGACTGGTCTTTCCATTGTTCTATGTGACCTGGTCTATCCCGGCTGGTCTTTGGTCTAAATTTTTGAAAGGAGGTCGGGATGGATGAAGGGGAGCATGACGAGGCAGATGCCTTCTATCTTGACAACGACGTGTTTGTTCTTTTTCACGCGTTGCACGCTCCCTTCGTAGCCTTCGAATGGTCCACCGGTGACTCTCACCCTCTCCCCTTCTTTGAAATCTTGTTTCTTGTAGATTTCGCAGCGGGTGGTATCGCTTGCCGTCAGAAGTTTAAGCAGGTAGATTTGCGATTCGGGAATGATCTGTATCTCGTTGTTTTTCGGATAGCGGTAGATCCAGAACGGTAATGAGAGTTCGGGATGGAGGCGTCCGGCTGTTTCGAGCTGCAGTGCGTTTTGGGCGGTTGTTTTAATGAAGACAACGTGTGGGATTATAGCTCTGGTGCGCTTAGCTCCTGTAGGGGAACGGACGACATCCGTGGGGAAGAATACTTCGTCGCATTCGGACGAGAGGGCTTCTTCAGCACGAAAATCTTTGCGTGTTTTTATTGCGAACCAAGGCATCTCGGGTTAATTGGTAATTAGTAATTGGTAATTAGTAATTTATCATTCAGCTATTTTTGAAGGCTGTGGGTTATTGGGTATGAGGTAAGATTTCATGAGCAGTTGCAGCTGATACATCTAATCCCAAAATCAACGACCTACAACCTTTATTAAAGTTTGTGGAACTTGACGAGATTTGGCACGTCTTTTCTTCTTGCATGGCAACGGATTGTGGTCTTCGCCATGCATTATGGGCAACCGCCGGTCTGCTTGCGCTTCCGGTCGGCGGGACGAGCCTATACAGGTGCTTTCCCGGTGGTTGTTGAGTGCTGACATGGGATGTCAGTATGAAGTCGAGATTAAGTCTCTCTTGCCAAGAGAGACTTAATTCATTTGCAAAGTTACTAAATTCTCTGATAAACATCAAATTTTAAGAATCGAAATTATCTCTATTATTGTCATTGTTCATTAAATGTTGTCAAATTTAAAGCTTTTCTAATCGACAAATGACTAATTATCAAATGACTATATTTTTAATTTATCTCTTGGCAAGAGAGGCTTAATTTTTTATAACATTTGTGCAAGTTTTTTTAATAAACAAAAGTACATAAGAACATAAGAGGAAAGACCAGAAGACCAGAATTTTTTACGACAAGGAACCAGAGTACGTTTTTTTTAAACAAGAGTACGTTTTTTTAAACAAAGGAACAAATGAACATAAGGGGAAAGATCAAGGTAATTTTGAATGTTGAATTTTTGAATTTTGAATTGGTTCATTCCCTTTTTGTGCTTTTGAGAGAGGGTACATTTCGCGCTAAGGGTTGAAAAGTTATCATTGCTAATAGAGGGATATTGAGGTGGAAGCAGATACACTCTCCCAGCTAAAGCTGGGGCACAGAACCATCACGACGCGGATTTGACAGATTACTTCATTTTTAACCTTTTCAACTAAATTAGGAAAGAGCCACTTTTTGAAGGGTTAGACTTTAATCCGAGCCCACCAAAATCAGGAAAATACAGTATAATGAAAAGGCGCGCAGAATTATCTGCACGCCTTTTTATTCCCTAAACCATAAACTCTAAACTCTAAACCCTTATTTTGTTTCCACGCCTTCCATGATTACCTGGATACGGTTTTTGCCGTTGTAGAGGTTTTTCATGAATTTGTTGAGATCTTCAAGGGTGACGCTTTCGATTGCCTCACGTTCTCCGATGACGGTGTTGAATCCGCGAAGGTGTGAGAGGATACCGTTTGACCAGTAGTTATTCTTTTCAACATTGATCTCATGCTGCTTGAGCATAGCCTCTTTCACTTTGTTGAATTTGTCAGCGTCAGCACCATTGTTGAGAAGCTGCATCAATTCGTCTTGCGCACGCTTGATGAGCTGTGCCTGCTGGTCTTTGTTTGTCTGGAAGAAATAGATTATGTTCCATTCGCCATTGTTGGGATTCATTCCCGAGCCAACAGAAGCGCCGTATGTACCACCCTCCTCTTCACGGAGCGTCTCAGTGTAGATAATGTCGAGGATATCACCCACCATAGTAACCATGATGTCGTTCTTAATGTCGAACGGCACATTATTGTCGCAATAGAGGTCGTAAACCCATGTAGAAGGAGTGCCCATCTGCTGCTTGAACTCATTGACAACGTCACCTTTCTTTGTCTCGATCTTAGAAACCTCCTTGATCTTTCTCGGTGCAGCAGCGGGGAGAGTGGCGAGATATTGCTCCATGAGCGGCTTGAAAGTCTCGACATCGATGTTGCCCACAAAGATGAAAGTATAGTCGGCAGCATTTGAGAGGAGCTGATGGATCATATTGACTATCTCGGGATAGTTGGCAGCCTCGATCGTGGCGAGTGTAGTTTGATTTGTGAGAGGGTTATTGTCGTAGCGAGTTTTTGCCACCTGTCCGAAGAAGATGTTCTGCGGATTTTTGTCGGCATTGGCATACTGCACCTTGAGGGATTCGAGTGCCACATTGTAAGCCTCCTGATCTTCAGATACATTTGTAAATGCAGTGTAAACCAATTCCATCAGAGTCGGAAGATCCTTCACAGTTGAAGAGCCGCTGATGGCATCGGTGTAATTATTGACACCTATGCCTACGCCTACCTGTTTGCCGGCAAGATATTTTGTCAATGTCTTGGCATCGAACGGACCCATCTTCGACTTATTGAACGCAACCCCAAGCAAAGCGAGATTTGCAGCCTGATCGGGAGAGAATGTGCGAAGACCACCTTCACGGTAGGCGTTCATCATGATCTGGTCGCCGGCGAAATTTGTGGGTTTTACAACCACCTTCACACCGTTTGAAAGTGTGAACTCCTGATAGCCGTATTCCTTGTTTTCAGAAGTAGAGACAATCTTTCCGGGAGTGGGGAGCTTGGCGATGAGCGGTTCGTCGACAGTCTCGTCAATATATGCCTCATAGTCAGCATTCATGGCATCCTTGATTGTCTTGATCATGACATCTTCAGCCACAATCTCGAAGCCCTCCTGATCAGGTTCAGTGGTGACAACAACCATATTATTGGGAGTGAGAAGCCCTGCAATCATCTGGTTGATAGCCTGGATAGGTATGGCAGGGAGAACCTGCTTTGTCAATTCAAGTTCTTTCTCGATACCCGGTGCAGGAGTATTGTCAATAAAAAGGCGATAAAGCTCGCTTCCGAAGGCATTATTATCTGTTTTCTCTCTTTCGTTGTATACCTTTTCCAACTGAGAAAGCATCTCAGTCTTGACACGGTCGTATTCAGATTCGCTGAAACCTGTCTTGCAAGCCTGAGTGACGATTCCCATCACTTCAGCCACAGCAGCCTGAGTGCCTTTCTTGGGAAGTACAACCACATTGAAAGCCTCTTTTGTCTTTGAAATATAGAAATCACCGAAATAAACCCCTGCAGCCGCATAAGTTGCCGAGGGCTGTTGAGCCAGTTCGCTTAGACGGTTGCTAAAAAGGTCGGATATGATAGATTTGAAGATTGCATCCTGAAGATACATCTCTACAGTGTTGCGCATCTCAAAAGGCACCTTTTCAGATTTGAAAGAGATGGTAGTGCGGGGACGACCCAATTCCGAATCCTTGAAAGCGGCATAGATAGGATCCTGGTTGTCGCTCACGACCGGATATTTACGTTCAGCAGCATTTTCGGGCATAGGGATGGTAGAGAAGAGATCTATAACCTTCTTTTCCATTTCATCGGCATCGAAATCACCGACAATCACGATACCTTGCTGGTCAGGACGATACCATTTCTTGTAGTATGCACGGAGAGTTTCGGGTTTGAAATTCATCACGACCTCCATCTTTCCGATCGGCATCTGCTGATATTGGTATTCCTTATAAATTTTAGGAAGGATATCCATCCACATTCTTGTAGAAGCATCGTTGCGCTGACGCCATTCTTCCTGAATCACGCCACGCTCAGCATCGATCTCCGCCTCTTCGAGCAGAATCTCGCCGCTCCAGTCGTGGAGCACGAGGAGCACACTATCCATCAGAGGTTTGTCGGTAGTGGGGACATTGTTGATGTTGTAGACGGTTTCATCAAAGCTTGTGTAGGCATTGATGTCAGCACCGAAGCGGATACCCTTACCCTGAAGATAGTTGAGCATGTTCTTGCCGGGATAGTGGGTGGTTCCGTTGAAAGCCATGTGCTCGAGGAAGTGGGCAAGACCGAGCTGGTCTTCTTCCTCAAGAGTGGAACCGACTTTCTGAGCGATATAGAAGTTGGCACGCTCTTTCGGCATTTCGTTGTGCATGATGTAGTAGCTCATGCCGTTTTTCAAGACGCCATGCTTCACCTTCGGATTTATAGGAAGGGGGGTAAGCTGTGGCGTCTGTGCGCTTACGCAAAGTGCTCCAATAAGGAACATCGCAATGCTTAAGACTTTTCTTACCATAGATGATTGGTTTTTATTAGTTAGTTATAATTTTTAGTTTTCATTTTACGCTGAGGCAAAAGCTTCGCTTTTGAACGCGACAGCTCCGCGCTTAGGGGATTTTCATCCCCTCTACCCTACACCCTAAACTCTCAACCCTCAACTCTCAACCCTAAACCCTCAACCCTCAACCAAATATCATCAGATTATTCCGTTCATCATGGCATAGAGCGACAGTCCGGAAGCTGACTTTATGCCAAGCTTTGACGACAGGTTTTTTCTGTGGGTGATTACAGTGTTGACAGATATGCAGAGCGTATCGGCAATTTCCTTGTTTAATTTTCCAGCCGCTATAAGACGAAGCACGTCAATTTCCCGTGCTGACAATTCCCCCTTGGGTTCTTCAGAATTTTCAAGTATGGAAATAAGACGGTCAAGGGTACCTTTTATTTCAGCAAGATCCCAATTGTTTGAAATTATATTATAACCTGAGGGATGGTCCCTGTTGACAGCAACGCGTGAAATCAACAGCGTCTTCTGCTTGCGAGGGAGAAAGAAGTCGATGTTACAGGCGTAGATATCAGACGAAACAATAAAAGCATCCATTTTTTCGGCAAAAGGGATAAATTCCTCAAATGAGGAGAATGTCTCTATCCTACCGTTCCATGATTCGCGCAGCGCAAAGCGCATCCCCAATGATTCCAATGAGGACAACCCGATTATGGAAATGCATCTATTATCGTTCATGTGAAGGATTTTATCAAGACTGCCTCAAACTTTCCACGAGAGGGCGAAGAATTCTGTTTCTTATACGGTTGTTCTGACAGACGTCTTTTTCCAAAGAAAAGACAGCCGTTACAACCGCAGTGCAAAGATTAAGGTCGTATTCCCCTTTCAGGTGCTCCACAAAGAAAAACAACAAGTCGTGAAGCTTCTCCTCCACCTCGGAATATCCGGAATTGAACTCAACTGAATCGGCAGAACCGCCGGTCAATGCCGGGAAGAGGATGTCTTCATCATAAGACAGACATTCCGTCAACTGGCTGCGCATATCCTGATAAAACTTCCTTAAAAGGTGAAGATTATTGTCGCTTCCACTCCTTTCAACCAACGAACCAAAATGGCGGTCGATATTAGGGAGCTGAACCTTGAGATAATAATTATTTGTCTTCTGAAGGTAGTCTACCGTCTTTTCGAGGGAAAAAGTTCCGGCGGCATCAGAGGGAAAATACTCTTCGTCAAGAAACGTATTGATCACAGAAAGGAAAAAGTCGGCGTCTATATTACAACAGTCGCACACCGAGCAAATTGTTCCGTCGCCCACTCCAAGTCTGATTCCGAGCCTGTTGACAACCGGAATCAGATTTGGGTGAGCCATAATAGCCTCAGAAAGTTTTGAATCTCTATTATAAAGAGCCATTTTTGATTACAATTGTAGCATTCTGAGTTATCACGATATCCACGCCCTGGTCGTGAGGCTCAACAGGGACCTCATCGACAAGCTGGAATTCATAACCTACTCCGATTTTAGTGGCACGTGATGTCTGAAGCAATCTGTCGTAGAAACCTTTACCTCTGCCAAGACGGTTTCCTTTTCTATCGTAAGCAACAGCAGGCACAACTATCAGTTCAATCTCCGACGGATCGACCACGTCATTTCCGGTAGGTTCCTCTATATGAAAGCTTCCAAGTTCGAGACGGGATTCATCGTAGGGCAATATCTCGAGATTCACCCCATTGACACGAGGAAGATAAAAATGTTTTTTATTCGCCCACTTGCCAAGGAATGCATGGGTGCTCAATTCATCAGGGAGCGAATGATACATCAAAATTCGGTCTGCCATAAGAAAAGCGGCTGTCTTTTCAAGACGGGAAAACACTTCTTCGGCAGCACTCCTTTTTTCCATTTCAGAAAGCATCACCCTCAGAGCCTTGACTTTTCTTCTGATTTCATTTTTATCCATATCAATTGTGTTTTTCATTGTCGTCGGGCTTAATATCAACGGGCGACTTACCAGAGATCAAAGCTTCATGAGCTTTCAAGACAGTAGAGTCGTTGCGGTTGAGCATCTCAATAAACGCCGGATAGCCGAGCACGTCACGCGCTATCATGGCTTTTATCTGGTTGAGAAGAAGCTCGCGAGATTTATTAATATAATACCAACGCGCAGGAACACCATTTTTCACTGCGAAACTAACAAAATTTTCAAGCAATGTGTTGTCACGGGGCAAAATCTTCAGCAATCGTTCGAGACTCTTGACATCATCGAGCATGGCACGATATTTGTCGGCAACAGAGAAAGCGAACTTCTGGATCAGCCCCTTGTTCATCACATTAATATAATAAGAAGTATATCCCGTAGTGTCTTCAGGAACAAAAATATCGGGCATAATTCCACCTCCGCCATATACAGTGCGACCATTAGGGGTGGTGAAAATCTTGTTTTTATCAAGCTTAATACTGTCGGCATTGTAGAATTCGCCATGCGAGAAACGATCCACAATGTCAAGTTCATATTTACTATGATCACCTCTCACATATTCTTTCTGGATCGAACGTCCGGAGGGGGTGTAATAACGTGCCACTGTCAGACGAATTGCCGAACTATCGGGAAGTTCAGTCTGATTCTGTACGAGACCTTTCCCAAAAGAACGTCTGCCAATCACGAGTCCACGGTCGTTATCCTGAATGGCTCCTGCAAAAATTTCTGAAGCCGACGCCGAGCCTTCGTTAGTCAAGACAGTCAATTCCACATCTTTAAAATTACCCCTGCCGTCGCTGATAGCCATGGTTTCATTTTCGGCGCGTCTACCTTTGGTATATACTATCATTTTGCCTGCCGGCAAGAATTCATTTGCCATATATATAGCCTGATCCATGAATCCACCGGTATTGCCGCGCAAATCGACAATAAATTTCTTTGCACCCTCCGCCTTGAGATCGTTGAGGGCGTTGAAAAATTCCATGTAAGTGTTGCGGGCAAACTTTGTGACACGAAGATACCCGACCTCTTTGTCAATCATATATGAGCAATCGACTGAATTAACCGGGATATCTCCACGTATTACATCAAAAGTAAGCGGTTGAGCAGAAGAAGCACGTACAATTTCGAGAACAACTTTCGAACCTTTCGCACCTCTAAGATTTTTGAAAACATCTTCCTGACTAATGTCGTGACCCGTGAGCACGATGCTGTCTGCCTTGATTATTCGGTCACCGGCAAGAATTCCCACCTTTTCTGCAGGACCGCCTGCTATTACCTCCACAACATTGACAGTGTCGTTGACAATCTGGAAAGATACGCCGACGCCGCTGAAAGACCCGTTCAAGTCATCATTGACAGCAGTGAGATCAGACGACGGGATATAAGCGGAATGAGGATCGAGAGAATTCATCAGCTGAGGCATAGTCACCTCAATCAAAGAGTCGATGTCTACCACATCGACATATTCCGATTCTATAAGACGAAGTACTGTCCGCAATTTCTCTTCTTCTTGCGATAGAGTGCGGCGAGTGATATAATTACCGATAAAAATACCGCCGATGACGCCCAGCGCCACCAGCAGAGGCAAAGCCACAAGACCTATATTTTTTTTATTATTCATCCTCGCATGGAATATAAACAGTTTCAATTCCGGCACGTCGCAGGAGGTCGATACCATCCGACATCCTGTATAATTCAGAAAACACCACTCTTTTTATGCCGGACTGGATAATAAGCTTGGCACACTCGATACACGGGCTTGCAGTGACATAAAGGGTGCTACCCTCGCTTGAATTGTTACTGCGCGCCACCTTTGTAATGGCATTCGCTTCAGCATGCAGAACGTAAGGGAACGTATGGTCCGTATCGTCTTCACAGACATTCGGGAACCCGGAGGGAGTGCCGTTATAGCCGTCGGATATGATCATCTTGTTTTTGACAAGAAGAGCACCTACCTTCCTACGGACGCAATAAGAGTTCTCACTCCATATTCTCGCCATACGAAGGTATCTTTCATCAAGGATACGGCTTTTATCAGTATTATCCATTATAAAAAAGAGGGTAAAAACAGAATCTGAATGGCCCGTGCTTCGAATGGGATTACCCGAAGCACGGGATTAGACAGTTCTGAGGGTTCAATAATTACATTTCAGCATGTTCCATAAGGAACTTTTCAGCGTCAAGAGCAGCGCGGCAACCGGTTCCGGCAGCAGCGACAGCCTGACGATAGCGGGGATCCGCGCAGTCGCCTGCAGCGTAGACTCCTTCAACATTTGTATGAGTTGTAGCACCTTTCACTTTGATATATCCTTCTTCGTCAAGGTCAATCTGACCTTTGAAGATCTCAGTGTTTGGACGATGACCGATACCAAGGAAGAATCCATCTATAGCGATGTCGAATTTCTCCTCTTCAGGAGTACCGACATGGCGAACAATATGAGCACCTTCCACACCATCCTCTCCGAAAAGCCCGAGAGTGTTGCAGTGGAAAAGAATCTCGATATTCTCTCTCTCTTTGACACGACGCTGCATGACATCGGACGCACGAAGCACGCCACGGCGAACAATGAGATAAACTTTCTTAGCAAGAGTTGACAGATAAAGAGCCTCCTCGCAAGCTGTGTCGCCACCACCCACAACAGCCACGTTCTTCTTTCTATAGAAGAAGCCGTCGCAAGTTGCACAAGCGCTGACGCCTAATCCACGATATTTCTCTTCATCGGCAAGACCCAGATATTTAGCGGAAGCTCCGGTGCAGATGATAACGGTTTCTGCTATGATCACATCACCTTTTTCATCTTCACATCTGAACGGGCGTTTTGAGAAGTCGACCTTGGTTATGACACGCGGACGAATCTCCGCGCCGAATCTAAGAGCTTGCTGACGGAACTGCTCCATCATCTCCTGACCTTGAACTCCTTCGGGATAACCGGGGAAGTTCTCAATCTCAGTTGTCTGGGTGAGTTGCCCACCGGGCTGGTTGCCTTCGTAAACAACAGGATGGAGGTTAGCACGGGATGCGTAGAGGGCTGCTGTGTAGCCGGCAGGTCCGGATCCGATAACCAAAACTCGAGTTTTTTCTTCTGACATAGATAAATTAAGATATTTGATTTATATATTAGTTTCAGCTTTTACTGAAACAATCCTTAACAATAAACTATAGAAGTTGTTTCCTCTTTTTTACGGAGATTGATTTTCTTATGGCTTTTTACGTTAAAAAGACCTCTTTTCCAATCTTCCGCCATCTTTCCTGTCGCTTTTGATCCTTTAATCGGTCGTTTGGCACGCTAAACTCCCTCTTCAAGTTTCAAAATCGCCTCGGGAATCTGACGAAATCTTGAAAAAGAAAAAAATCTAAACAACTTCATATTATAAAACAAAATTACAAAATATTTTTATAAAATCAACAATACTTATCTAAGATCCACAATTTCAGCCTTAGGATATTTTGATTTGGGATATTCAAAATCACTTGCGGGGAGCGACACTCCGGTCTTGAAAGATGTGATTGTCACCATTGTAGACCCAGAAGAAGCATCGACAGCTATTTTTTCGACATGGAAATTAGAAGAATTGACCGTAAATGTCATTTTTTTAATCCCTGACCGATTGTTTTTGGGAAGAAGATCAATAATATATTTTCCTTGCCTCTTGACTGTAGAAAATTTATAAGTAAAACCGGCGCCCCCGCTCTTGATATAAAGCAAAGGATTAGATTCAGCCAATTCTTGTGCCGTAGGGGTTATAACAGTAGTTTCTGAAGTACGCGGATTATATGTGTATAATGATTTTCCATTATACCATGTAGAAACCTGCGGCATACTGACCGCAAACTTAGAACCCAAACTCTTTATGGTGCCTTTTGTAGATTTTCCTCCGGCAGTCATTATAAATTCGGCAGACAATCCTTTTGATGCGTTTATGACAGATGCCGCCCTTTGAGCAACCTGTTGGGGAGTGAGAGAAGCGGCATGCATTGTGTAGGGACTACACAGCCCCATAGCCATAAAAAGGATAAATCCAAATATACGTATCGATAGTTTCATAACTAATTTCAAATTAGACCAATGAATATAACCATTTGACACCTGAATCGTTCAACTGTTTAATATCGACTCAAGGGTGATTGCATCAACAAGTACGGAACGAGGTTTGCCTCCATGAGCCGGGCCGACAATTCCGGCAGCCTCAAGCTGATCCATAATCTTTCCTGCCCTGTTGTATCCAATTGAATATCTTCTTTGCAATGAAGAAGTAGAGGCTGTATTAGAGGAAACGATCAGACGAGCCACCTCGTCAAAGAGAGGATCCTTGTCGCCAAAATTATTACCAAGCTCACTATCGTTTCCGTCACTGCCTGTCACTACCGGATCAGGCAACTGATATGCCCCCTGTCCGTAAGGCTGGCGTTCGATGTAGTCGCATATTTCTTCCACCTCGGGAGTATCGATAAACGCACATTGCACTCGTACCATAGGTGAACTATTGCTAATCAACATGTCTCCACGTCCTATAAGCTGTTGAGCTCCAGTAGTGTCAAGAATTGTCTTACTATCAACACCTGAACTTACTTTAAATGCTATTCGAGCCGGGAAATTAGCTTTTATAATACCCGTGATGACATTGGTAGAAGGTCTTTGGGTGGCAATAATTACGTGCATACCGACAGCACGAGCCTTCTGGGCAAGACGCGCTATAGGAATTTCCACTTCCTTACCGGCTGTCATGATAAGGTCGCTGAACTCATCCACGACAACCACTATATATGGAAGGAATCTGTGACCTTCCAATGGATTCAGTTTCCTTGCTTTTATCTTATCATTATACTCTATAAGATTTCTTGCATGGGCATCCTTAAGCAGCTGATAGCGATTGTCCATCTCCACGCACAATGAGCTGAGGGTAGCCACAACCTTATCCATATCCGTAATGATCGCATCTTCAGCACCGGGGATTTTGGCGAGATAGTGAGCCTCAATTTTAGCATAGAGGCTGAATTCAACCATTTTCGGGTCGATCATCACAAATTTCAATTCATCAGGAGTTTTCCTATAAAGCAAAGATGCTATGATTGCATTAAGCCCGACAGACTTACCCTGACCCGTGGCACCAGCGACAAGCAGGTGTGGCATTTTAGCAAGATCGGCTATATAGACTTCGTTTGAAATAGTGGAGCCAAGGGCAATAGGTAGCTTATATTTTGATTCCTGATATGTGCGTGATTTGATAACAGTGCGCATAGACACAGTCTGGGGATCCTTATTGGCAACCTCTATACCAACCGTACCCTTCCCGGGAATAGGCGCAATGATACGCACACCTTCGGCAGAAAGGCTCAATGCAATATCATCTACAAGACTTCGTATCTTTGCAATTCTCACGCCCTTATCCGGAACAATCTCATATAGCGTAACCGTAGGACCGACAGTTGCCTCGATACTGAGGATAGGGATACCAAAATCGAGCAATGTCTTTTTAATCTTTTCCTTATTCTCCAATTGTTCCTCAGCATCCACGCTGACTTTAGCAACCCCTTCCCTTAAAAGTTCAAAAGGTGGGAATTTATAAGGATGCGCACCGGGAAGACCGGCATTATCTGGAACTCTTCCGGCATTTACCTGAGAAATTGAATTGACATTGACAACCATATCTCCATCAGAAACGGGCTCATCATCAGTTTTTGAATCCTCAAGATCATCTATGGAACCTTCCTCAGACAATCCCGGGGCAGAACAATCCCCTTCACCCGGTCCGTCAACCATATTCTCAGAAGCTACAGGTTCCGGATATTGTCTATTTGAAGAATCATCTATAGTTTCCCTCAAGACATATTCCGCCACAGGAGATTCCTCTTCCTCCAACGAATATTCCATATCTTCAAAATCGGGTAAAGAGCTATATAACCCTGATTCTTCTTCCCCGAAAACCACATGAGTGCCATCATCAGTTTGAGAATCTGTATCTGATGTAACATTCTCCTCAGGCGAGGCATAAGCCTCTTCATATTTACGCATTTCCTCAATTTCGCGTTCTCTCTGAAGCCTTAGGGCTTTCTTCTCCGCCTCGATCTTACGTTTTTCGTCACGCTTGTGTTTAAGACGTATTATCCAGTTTATAAAATCTCTTAAACAGATAACAAAAAAGCAGGCAATCAAAAAAATACATAAAATCACCGCACCGGTCCATCCCAAGAAATGGATAATGAATTCATTGACATATCTCCCATGATAACCGCCCCAATTCACAGGAGACTGCAGCCCGATTGTCACAAGCCCTATAATCAAAGAAACCGTAACAAGCGCCACCATCGATTTTATTGTGAAATCAACGGATTTAAATCGAGGTTTCCCCACAAGCTGCTTTAGCGCCATAGCCCCAAGCCAAAACACTATAACAAGAGAACCCAAGCCGAAACATTCATTAATGAGAAACTCAGCCAAACGGGCTCCCCCTTCCCCTGCGGCATTAGAGATAGAACCAGCAGCCCCTATAGCAGTGTTGTTGATTTCCGACTGGTCTTTAATGCAACTCGAAAAATAAGATAAGAAAGCAACTCCGAGATATACTGCAAAAAAGCCGAGAAAAAGACCGATAAGCCAGCGTAGAGTCTGAGACGTTGCCCAATTCTTGATTTTAATAAAGAAAGGAACCGATTGAGTTTTTGGTTTTGCCGCTGCAGGCTTTTTTACCTTATTCACTCTTTCTTTCTGTTCTTTTTGCTTAGGTTTGGGTTGCGCAATATCTTCAGTCACAGGTGGCAAGGTATCACAAACAGCCGTTTCATCAGCATCCGGAATCGTAGGATTGAAAGTATCGTATGTTTTCATTAGATCGTTTTTGAGAATGCAAAGATAACCATTAATTGAGTTTTTTCCTATGAAAGAACAATCTTTTATAAATTTATTTAACAGCCTTAGTCCGCTAAACTCCCTCTTCAAGTTTCAAAATCGTCTCGAAAATCTGACGAAATCTTGAAAAAGAAAAAAGTTGGAACTACTTCATTTTTTCAAAAATTAACACTCAACTATGTATGCCACACTGAAATTGTCAGAGCTATTATCCCGATTTATAAAAAATAGAGGGGCTGTGAGTTGATTATTTGAGAAAATTTGACTAATTTCGCAACGTATGCAGCCTACAAAAATTGCCGGTTTTTCAATATTGGCGCTCGTATGGGTCTGGCTATGTTGGTCTCTGTTAGCGCTTGGCGGTGTCAACCTCAAGAATATACTTCTTGTAGTTGCCACCGGCATAATCATCTTTGTGCCTCTCTGGAAAAAATACATCCGGAGAGATAATAAATAGATATAGAAATGGACCTTAAATTAGAAAGTGTGTCTACATCACTCCTATCTAAAATAAATTCGCCCTCTGACCTCCGTAAACTGTCTGTGGACCAACTCCCTCAATTATGTAGCGAGATCAGAGAGTTTCTCATTTCTCATCTCTCCCAAAACCCCGGGCATTTTGCTTCAAGCATGGGGGCGGTTGACCTCATCGTTGCGCTTCATTATGTCTATAACACCCCGGACGACAGACTTGTATGGGACGTCGGACACCAAGCATATGCTCATAAAATACTGACCGGCAGGAAAGAAGCTTTCGCCCATCAGCGCACACTTAACGGAATAAGCGGATTTCCGAATCCATTGGAAAGTGAGGCAGATACCTTCATGGCGGGGCATGCAGGGAATTCTATTTCAGCAGCTCTTGGAATGGCTATAGCCGATAAATCAACTCCGGGGCATGAAAAAAGAAAAACTGTAGCCGTGATAGGAGATGCATCAATCAGCGGAGGGCTGGCTTTCGAGGGATTAAACAACGCATCAAATCACCCCAACAATCTGTTGATAGTGTTAAACGACAATGATATGAGCATTGATTCAAATGTCGGCGCACTTCATTCTTACCTTTCAGATCTCACCACTTCTGCTGGCTACAACCGCATAAGGAACAAGATGGCTGGTTTTTTCCGTAGGAAAGGTATCCTGACAGATCAAAGAAAGAGAGCTATCATCCGTTTTAACAATTCTATAAAATCGCTTGTATCGAAAAAACAAAATATCTTCGAAGGTCTCAACATTAGGTATTTTGGACCCATCGATGGCCACGATGTTGTGAAACTCGTAAAAGTGTTCCGGGAGATTAAAGATATGGAAGGTCCTCGCCTACTCCATGTCTGCACCGTGAAAGGAAAAGGATACAAGACAGCCGAAGAAAACCCGGCAGCCTGGCATGCCCCCGGAAAATTCAACCCGGAAACAGGTGAGAAACTCGGCAAATCAGATGTACCGCAACCCCCTCTTTGGCAGGAAGTATTTGGTGAAACATTGGTAGAGCTTGCTAAAAAAGATTATAAAGTTGTAGGGATAACCGCAGGAATGCTTTCAGGCACTTCCCTATGCAATCTGAATGATGTTATGCCTGACCGCGCTTTTGACGTGGGAATATCAGAAGGGCATGCCGTCACATTTGCCGGAGGACTCGCCGCAGGGGGTAAAAAACCTTTTGTGGCAATCTATTCTTCATTCCTGCAGCGAGCATACGATAATATTATTCATGACGTGGCAATCCAGGGACTTCCTGTTACCTTCTGTATTGACCGCGCAGGTATTGTCGGTGAAGATGGTGTCACTCACCATGGTTTATTCGACCTCCCCTACCTTAACTGCATACCGGGGATGAAAATTGCTTCCCCCGCAGACGAAGAAACCATGAGAAACCTTATGTTTACGTCTTTATCGCTAAAATCCCCACTCGCCATAAGATATCCGCGAGGGAAAGCCACAAAAATTGATTGGAAATCTCCGATGCATGAAATTGAAATCGGGAAAGGGAGGAAAATAGTTGAAAACAATAATTCCCGAATAGCGGTTTTGACACTTGGCCCCTCTCTTCATGATGCCGTAAAAGCTTCAGAAATCCTTTCGGATTCAGGAATTGCCACAGACGTTTTTGACATGATCTGGATGAAACCGATTGATGAAGAAATCCTTTTGAGTGTCGTCAAAAACTATAAAGCCGTTGTGACAATCGAAGACGGCGCATTGGAGGGCGGTTTCGGGTCTGTGGTGCTGAATCATTTCAAGGCATTAGGATCTGACATTCCGGTCAAAAGTCTCGGAGTGCCCGACCGATGGATCGCTCAAGGCACAGTAAATGAACTGAAACATATCTGCGGTTACGATATAGACAATATCGTGTCAAGTGTAAAGGAAATTCATTCTAATCTTCTCAAACAATGAAAATTGTGATTGCCGGAGCAGGCGAAGTGGGCACCCACCTTGCCAAACTTCTATCAAATGAAGATCAGGATATAATCTTGCTTGACAGTGATCAGGCACGACTTGACGTAATCAACGATAATTACAACCTGATGACCTGGAACGGATCCACATCGTCATTCGAGACCTTGCGCGATGTGGGTGTAGACAACACGGATCTTTATATCGCGGTCACACCATACGAGACACGCAACATAACATCCTGTGCGATTGCCAAAAGGCTTGGCGCAAAGAAAACAGTAGCAAGAATTGACAATCATGAATTTCTTGATTCCAAGAATGGGGCTATTTTGCGTGACATGGGTGCAGATTTCCTGATTTATCCCGAAGATCTTGCTGCAGACGAAATCAATCTTGCTCTTGCCCACAATTGGGCAAGATATTGGGGAGAGCTTCATGGAGGTAATCTTTTACTTATTGGCGTTAAACTACATAGTGAGTCACCCCTTATAAACTGTAAACTTAAGGATCTTCCGGTAAAAGAACACAATTTCCACGTAGCTGCAATAAAACGAAACAACGAGACAATCATACCCGGAGGTAATGATGAAATCGAATATGACGACATTGTCTATTTCATCACTACACCACCCTATGTTCAGGAGGTAAGAGATCTTTGTGGCAAGAAGAAACGAGTGATCAAGAAGGCTCTCATAATGGGAGGCAGCCGGATAGCCCGCAGGTTCGCAAAACGCTTTCATGATAAATTTCACATCAAGATTATTGACAATGATCGAGAAAATTGTGAATACATGGCAACGGCTTTGCCTGACTGCGAGATTGTTCTTGGCGATGGTAGAGACATCGAGGTGCTTCGAGAAAATAATATCTATCAATATGATGCATTTCTTGCCCTTACAGACTATTCCGAAACAAATATCTTGTCTTGTCTTTCAGCAAAAGAGTTTGGTGTGCCTAAAACAATAGCTGATGTGGAGAATCTACAGTTTGTCAGTCAGGCTGAAAATCTCAATATTGGCACCATCATCAATAAAAAACTCCTGGCCTCAAGCCATATTTTCAAAATCTTGCTTGATGCTGATGAGAGCAATGCAAAATGTCTGGCTCTTGCAGATGCGGAAGTGGCTGAAATGCTCGTACGTCCTGGAGCTAAAATCACAAAAGCTCCGGTAAAGGATCTTCATTTACCATTCGGTATGACATTGGCGGCAATAGTTCGCGACGACAATTGCATGCTTGTCGGAGGCAACAGCCATATAGAAGCCGGAGACTTCGTAGTCGTATTCTGTCTTAATGGGACAATCAGCAAGATTGAAAAATGGTTTAATTAATGGCTTTTAAACAACATAAAGGTTACCTTAATGTAAAGATGCTTCTTCGTGTCATCGGATGGCTTTTGATGATTGAGGCGGCATTTATGGCTATTCCCTGTATTGTCGGGCTTTTCTACAATGAACACAGCATAATGCAATTTTTATTATGCATGGGAATCACGGCAGGGTGTGGAATGGGAATGGTAAGCCTTAAACCCAATAGTAGGGAAATGGGTAAACGTGAAGCTGTTGTTCTTACAGGACTCACGTGGATTATTCTTTCATTGTTCGGAATGCTTCCCTTCATAACATGTTCCACAAATCTGTCTGTCACGGATGCTTTTTTTGAAACCATGAGTGGATTCACCACAACCGGAGCAACCGTTCTTAACTCACTTGAGGGAGTTCCACATTCTTTACTATTATGGAGATGCATAGTGCAATGGATCGGAGGTCTCGGAATTATCCTGTTCACGCTTGCCGTAGTTCCTATGCTAAACTACCAAGGTGGTATGCAACTGTTTAATGCAGAAGTGACAGGGATCACTCACGACAAGTTAAGACCCCGGATAAGCTTTACTGCCCAAAGTTTGTGGATTGTATATATATGCCTCACATCTATTCTCATCATACTGCTCGGATTTTCCGACATGTCGGTTTTTGATGCATTCTGTTATGGTCTGTCAACGATGTCGACCGGAGGATTTTCCAATAGCGATATGTCTGTCACAGAAATGGGGAGCACCTACATCAAAACAGTATTGATGTTCTTCATGTTTTTAGGTGGCGTAAATTTCGCCATTATCTATAAGGTTGTATGTGGGAATTTTAAATCTGCATTCAAAAATGATGTACTAAGATGGTATCTTGCCATAATATTTATATGTTATGTGGTATTGACAATTAATGTTGTTGCGCAGGGTCTTGCGCATAATATTGATGATGTCACGATTGATCCTCTATTCCAGGCGGTCTCCATTTTGACATCTACAGGACTTACAGAACCGGATTTTGCAGATTGGGGCCCGTTGGCAGTAATTGTCTTAATTATAATGATGGTCATGGGAGCGTGTGCTGGGAGCACGTCGGGTGGAGCGAAGATTGACCGATTCATAGTATTGTTCAAATTTATAAAAAATGAATTTTTCAAAATGATGCATCCAAGTGCTGTCACGACGGTATGTATCAATGGCAAAGGCACACCATCATCGGTGGTACAGAAAACGCTGGCTTTCCTTTTCGTCTACATAATGGTGATACTTGTTGGAGGGACAATACTCGTGATCATGGGACTGCCCCTTAAAGACAGTTTTTTTGTATGTCTCTCCGCGATATCAAACACAGGACTTGGAACCGATATTACAGGAATCGGAGGTAATTTCGCACTTATTCCCAACGGGGCTAAATGGTTGCTATCTTTTATTATGCTCGTTGGTCGTCTTGAACTTTTCACGATTCTTCTTCTCTTTGCCCCATCTTTCTGGAGAAAATAATTCAGAACCGCATAGGGGATTTATAACTGTTTCCGGTCTTATTATTAGACAGAGACAAAATGTGTGTCCGGCTGTCTCAAAATTTAAATTAATTACAATCTTAAATCAATGAAACGGATTTATATTTTACCGGTATTAGCATTGCTATCACTTCCGATGAATGCAGAGCAACCGGAAAAAGGGTATAGAGGATTTATAGAATGGAGCAATGATCTCAGACGTCCATACGGATATCAGCTATCCGGCACAGGACAATTTGATTTGCAAAGATCAACACAAGTCCATTCCGGACTGTCTACATCTCACGGCTACCAATTCAACAACCAATTCTTTTTAGGTGCGGGAGTTTCTGCTGAATTATATAGAAGCAACAGAACAAACAATTGGTTTGTTCCTATATTCATACAGGCTCGCACAGATCAAAAATGGGGGATTTTCACCCCTTTCGGTGACTTGAGAATCGGTGGTTATTATTCAGACTCGGAGCATAAGGGATTCTATCTTTCCCCTTCTATTGGTTACAGGTTTAACTGGGGAAGAAAAGTCGGACTGAATGTAGGAATCGGTTGGACTTTCACAGCTTCACGTCATGATGAATATGAGGAAGTTTTTGATTCAGACAACGGGTATACAACCTGGGAACCTACCGGACGGCGCTTCACTCTTACTCAAAATTATTTCTCTTTCAGAATTGGCTTAGATTTCTAATTATCTTAATATCATCTATATAAAACGGCAGGCACATCTCATGCCTGCCGTTCTTCTTCATTAGACAATTTTATTGTTGGGATTCTTTCTCTATGCTTTCTATTAATTGACGCATATAGAGTTTATATTCATATTTGGTAAATGCCGACACAACACCCGCTCCGGTGGAGACATTACTTGCAGCGAACACCGGCTCAGCAAGCCCGACATCCCCCAAAGAACCTACAATGCCATCGTTAGCTGCCCAGACGGAAATTACATGTCTGTAATAGCTTGGGGATATGGAATAAAGTATCAGGCTGATATAACTGTTTTCCATATCAGGAGTAGCCAATCTGTTATCTATCTGATAAGACACCGCTTCAAGGCGTACATGCAATGGATAACTTTTTCCTGATATTTGTCGGTCTGAAAAGAACGAGTATCCACTCGTCTCCGCCAACACATGATCTATCGCTGAAACATGTTCGGTAAATAAGGGATCGTCTGTCTCATCTCTAAAGGTCACAGATTCCTTGTACTCTATTCCCTGATCATCTTCTCCTTTAAAATAACCCGAAGAGGAAGTATCAAACATATAATAGTTTGTTTCATTGCCGGGATCTGAAAACCACATAGAGAGATTCATATCAAATATATAAAATTCGCTCAATGTAGAATTCCGGTCTTCAAAATTACTTATAGTATAATCCACGCTATCAATCTCAACAGTCTGTGGGACCGTCACCTCTGCCCATGCCGATCCATATTCATCAGACTCAGCTTCCAACCTGATTTTATCACCGCATTTCGGAATATATTCGGCTATATAATATACGTATCCGGTAGTAGTCCAGGGGTAATCCTCCCATGGTCTTAATACCATGCCATCTGAACCCATATTTCCATAAACTTTTCTCTTAGCCAATTTTAAAGTTTCCGTATATTCATCGTTCACATATAGCTTCACCAAAGCATTCTTGACTAAAAGTTCAGATTCAAATCCTTCAGTCGCCCAATTTGAATAATTCCAGGGTTCATTTTTTCCTTCCGACCATCTCCAGGTGTGAGTTAGAGATACTTTTATACTATCGCCATCAGAGATATTGGATATCATGCATAACACAGGCTTACTCTCAATGTCGGGTTCAAAATCAGAGAAACATGAAGTCAGGACAAGAGAAAGGATAAGGGGAAGAATATATTTTCTAAAAAATCTACGTATTTTCATAATTAAGGCACATTAAAAGATCCATGTATATGATACGGATGGAATTATTGGTAAAAGCTTTATTTTTTTGAATACAGGTTTCATGGTGTCAGGGGTGACAATGTCGGCTGATCCCCAGCTATAATCTCTCTGGATACCAATAGTATTCATATTGCAGTAAGCATTATATAAGCTAAAGTTCCAGAATCCCCCTTTTGTGTAGCGGGTGAAACTAAGATCCATTCGATGATAGAATGGCAAACGATAATTATTGACTTCTGTGGCAAGCGTCATATCATAATGCCAGGGACCCAAGCCAGGGTCAACCCAGCATTGTGTCGGCAGAGTGATACGGTTTCCCGACATTCCAGTCCAGGAGACATTCATATCCCATTTGTCATTGATTTTCCAATTTGCCATCACATTTATCTTATGCCGGTTATCAAATCGCGCCGGGAATTTCTTTCCATGGTTTTTGTCGGGATATTGCCTGTCTGCCCAAAGAAGGGAATAGCTGACATGCCCACTGAGTTTACCGAATTCTTTTGAAACCTTGAAGTCTATCCCTTTTGCTGTACCTTTTCCTATCGCCATTTTTTCATTCCATGCTATATCAGGCGGAAGGATATAATATTCATCTGCATATTCAAGAAGATTATTCATCCATTTCCAATAACCTTCCACGGAAAAAGTGAGTGATGTTTCCGGCGAATAATAAACTCCGGCGGCGATCTTATCAGCGATCTGAGGTTTCTGTGACCCAAGAATGGGTATCCATTGATCGGTTGGAAGAGATATCGAACTTTGAATCAATTGATGGACATATTGCACGGTTTTAGAATATCCTGCCTTGATCGCCCAATCATTTGCGGGACTCCATTTTAACGAAATCCTTGGGGAGAGTCCTTGATGTGTTCTTCCTTCTATGTTAAAGAGACTATAGTGCAGCCCGTAATTCACGCGAAAGTTGTTTGAAGGAGACCAATCACCACTTCCATATATGTTAAATTCATTTGCATGATATGTGGTGATTTTATCAGTCATTGTTTCATGCATGTTTTCAGAAGCAATAGTTCGTTTGTTCCTAAAAGGAAGGAAACTATGACGTGTGTAGTATGCGCCGAAATTTATGGAATGCAGGTCATGAGGATGCCATTCGAAATCGCCACGAAAAATCCAGTCATTGATATTGTTATCAGAACTTAATTCAGAAAAAGTAAACGAAGTTATCTTTCCATTCTCTTTTTCTCCATCTTCATCAGTATGAGTGAGCTTCGACATGTATCGGGTATATGCTGCAGTAAATTCACCGAACAGTTTGGGTGACAAAACATAATTCCAACCTGCCGACACAACAATATTGCCCCATTTAAGATGATTCTTTAGATAATCATAATAATCATCTGATTTATTCATATCGTAAGATTGCTTCACATAAAGATAATCCTGTCCGTAATAGAACATGACATGTGCGCTACTCCTGTCTGAAAACCTATGATTTACTTTAGCATTAAAATCAGTGAATGCCAATCCCAAATTATTTTTCTCATCCTTTGAAAAACTATTATAGATGGCACATCCGGGAATTGTCAGGATATCAAACCATGATCTTCTGAGAGCAACCGAATAAGAAGTATGCCCTTTCCAGATTGGTCCGTCAATATTGAAAGCACCGGAGGTCAATCCCAATCTAAAAGATCCATGATGCTCTTCAAGTGATCCGTCTTTGGTATGCACATCCATGTAAGAAGACAAACGTCCGTCATATTTCGCAGGGAAGGATGACTTATAAAAATCCACATTTCTGATCGCTTCCGTATTAAACGCAGAGAAAAGTCCGGCAACGTGGTTAACTTGATAAAGTGGGATATTGTCGAGCATATACAAGTTTTCATCTGCATTTCCTCCATGCACGTACATTCCTGCCATACCTTCCACCCCGGCAGAGACA
Organism: uncultured Muribaculaceae bacterium; assembly: GCA_910583795.1. GTDB lineage: Bacteria > Bacteroidota > Bacteroidia > Bacteroidales > Muribaculaceae > Lepagella. Next base: position 50,646 of record CAJTZQ010000005.1, on the reverse strand, counting down.
CCGGGCTCAAGTTGAAGAGTCTTAATTACGTCGCTTTCTCCAAAAATAACCGGAGTGGAGGCAATCACCCCCTTGTTAAGATTTAGGGCGCCTACACTTGCCGATTCCATTGCCAGGGAATTATTTTTACTGCCATGTACTACCAATTCATCCAGAACCTCACCATCCGGATCCATGGAGATATCAATAGTACGGTTTGAATTCAAATTAAATTTTTCCGTACTTACCGGCGAAAAACCTGGATAAGTCACAACCAGACTATTATTTCCCTCTGGCAAGGATAATGAGTAAAAACCCATTACGTTTGTGACAGCGGCATTTCCCGAGCCCTTAACCACAGCTCCCACCAATGGCTCGCCGCTTCCTGATTCTCTCACAAATCCGCTTACTGTCTTTCTTTTCATCTGCGGTTTAGACTTCTTTTTATCACGGAATAATGAAACATTGTTCCCTTTTATCTTGTAAGAGATATCAGTATTTTTAAATATTTGATCAAGGGCTTCATTGAGTGGACTGTCTTTTAAGTTTACCGAGACAATCATATTATCTAATAACCCTGCTGAATAGACAAAATTCTTGCCACTCTGTTTCATAATGTCAGCAAAAACCTTTTCAGCAGGCAATTTTACGGCTCGCACAGTGATGTTGCCGGCACATAACGATACGCCACACATCAGAGCGAGAGAAAATGATAATAATAATTTCTTTTTCATAATGCAGGATTTAATACGAAAGATTGTTTTCGTTTCCTTTCCTTTATATGACAGTCAAACCTTAAAAATCCCCTATCGCTTTTCAAAAAAATTAAGAAAAGAGCGAAGGTGATTTGCCTTCGCTCTTTATACTCAGAATTTTAATACATTATTTTTTTGCGAGTGTAATCGCATCAAGAGCAGCGATCGCCACAAGATCATATATTTCTTGCTCCGAACTGTTGCTGTTGGTGAAATAGACCGGTTTCTTTAATCCCATCTGAATGGGACCTATAATACTTCCGATTCCCATAGACAGGAGCATTTTACCAGTACAGTTAGCTGCAGTCAAATTCGGGAATATTAGAGTGTTGACATTTTTACCCTTAATTGTATTAAACGGGAATGTTTCATCACGAAGTTTAGTATCAAGAGCATAATCCACCTGCATCTCTCCATCGACAATCAGATCAGGATATTTCTCATGGAGTTCTTTTACTGCGTCGGCTACCATGGTAGCTTCCTCGTGTTCCGAAGATCCGAAATTGCTATAAGAGAGCATAGCCATGACAGGCTCCTGGGCAAAGAAACGCACGGTATGGTCTGCAAGACGGGCAATGTCTATGAGTGCGGAACGGTCTGCATCCGGATTCACAGCAGTGTCTGCTATAAAGAACGTACCGCGACGCGTATTCAGGATATGCATAGTTGCAAAATGCTTATAACCATCCTGCAACCCAATTATTGACACAACATTGCTCGCAGTAGCTTCTCCGGCTGAATAAGTGGATACGAGGCATGCATCCGCATCTCCAGTCTCCACCATCATCATACCGAAATATGTACGGTTGAACATTTTTTCAAGAGCGAAATCGAATGTAAAACCTTCACGAGCCTTCTTCTGAGCAAGAATAGTTGCATAACGCTCACGTGTCTCCGCCTCACGGTCATGACGGGGATTGATAATTTCAATATTATCAAGAGAAAGACCAAGACGCGTTGCCCTCTTCTCTATCATCTCTTCATTTCCAAGGACAACCGGCATACAAACACCTTCCCGAGCACAACGCACGGCTGCACGCAGCATGTTATCCATGTTTCCTTCACAAATGACTACCCTCTTGGGAGTCTGTTTAGCAAGATCCGCAATGTGGCGCATCATCTTACCGTCATCTCCCATTAGATTTCTAAGCCTTGTCTGATACGCATTCCAATCAGGAATAGGTCGACGTGCGATACCTGATTGCGCGGCTGCCTTTGCAACTGCCGGGGCGACACATAGGAGCAACCGGGGATCTAACGCTTTTGGAAGAATGTATTCCCTACCGAATTTGATATTATTCATCCCGTAGGCTTCATCCACTACAGATGGAACGGGATCTTTGGCAAGATCAGCGATTGCATGGACAGCTGCAATTTTCATAGCCTCATTAATTCCCGTAGCCCCACAATCAAGAGCTCCTCGGAATATGTAAGGGAAACCGATCACGTTGTTTATCTGGTTTGGATAGTCACTTCTACCGGTGGCAACTATAATGTCGGGACGGGTCTGAATAGCAAGATCGTATGCAATTTCCGGATTCGGATTGGCAAGAGCAAACACTATCGGATTTGGCGCCATAGATTTAACCATTTCAGGCGTAACAACATCCGCCACACTAAGCCCGAGGAATACATCTGCATCCACCATTGCCTCTTCAAGAGTGTGAAGATCCCGATCTGTCGCAAACTCCTTTTTCTGAGAGTTTAAGCCTTCACGATCCGCACGGATCACCCCTTTAGAATCACACATTACCACATTTTTCGGATCAACGCCAAGTGCCACGTAAAGACGTGTGCAACTTATAGCCGCGGCTCCGGCACCGTTCACCACAAGGCGAATATCCCCGATTTTCTTACCCTGAATCTGAAGGGCATTTAGAAGTCCCGCTCCTGAGATAATAGCAGTGCCATGCTGGTCATCGTGCATCACAGGGATATCACACTCCTCCTTAAGTCTGGTCTCGATTTTGAAACATTCAGGAGCCTTAATATCTTCAAGGTTGATTCCTCCAAATGTCGGAGAAATAGCTTTGACAATCTCAATAATTTTGTCCGGATCTTTTTCATTGATTTCGATATCGAAAGCATCAAGACCTGCAAAAATTTTAAATAGAAGAGCCTTCCCTTCCATGACCGGTTTACCGGCAAGAGCACCGATATCTCCAAGACCCAATACAGCAGTGCCATTGCTGACGACACCAACCAAGTTACCACGGTTGGTGTAACGATAGGCATCTTCAGGATCTTTCTCAATCTCAAGACATGGATATGCCACTCCCGGGGAATATGCCAATGCAAGATCCTGCTGCGAAGCATACGGCTTCGTCGGAACAATTTCAATTTTTCCTGGCTTGCCCTCCTCATGATAGTCGAGCGCCATTTGTTTGGTGACTTTTGACATGATTGAATTCGATGTTAAAAAGTAACTGACGGAAGCAATTTTACCTGTAGACCTCAATTAAAACACATCAGTCGCTTACATTTTTCAATATTATTCTTTATATCTATAACATAAACGCAATAAAACCGAAAAATTACTTACAAATTAAAAAAAACTTTAGCACAGGTTTCAAAAAAGCAATCCTCAATAACAAAAAAATCTAATAAAAATATTTTTGATTTTTCATAAAGTTTTCCAAAATTTTTTTTATTTATCTATATATCAGCATTTAAAAATTTTAACCTCATTCAAAAGTTATCCAAAATAAAAATTTTTATTAAAATTTATCGATTAAAATTTGCAGATAATATAATTTTGGAATACCTTTGCAATGACCTTAAAGAATGAGGTCAACACCTAATACTGCTCAAGAAACAAAATGTCAGATTAAAATGATACAGATAGTCGAAAAACGCGACGGAAGGGTCGTGGGTTATAATGAAGAAAAAATAAAGGCGGCAATCAGAAAAGCAATGCTTGCCACTGAAATCGGAGAAGACGAATCGTTGATTCAAAAAATCACAGACAGAATCGGAATGACAGGGTCTGAGAGAATGACCGTAGAACAAATCCAGGACTGTGTGGAATTTGAACTGATGAAATCCGCCCGTAAAGATGTTGCAAAACGATATATCGCTTATCGTGATCAAAGATCCATTGCCCGTCAGGCAAAGACCCGCGACATGTTTCTTGAAATCATTGAAGCAAAAAGCAATGACATTACTCGAGAGAATGCCAACATGAATACTGATTCTCCGGCCGGGATGATGATGAAATTTGCTTCAGAGACTACTAAGCCATTTGTTGACGACTATCTTCTTTCAGCTTCTGTAAAGAATGCTGTAAAAAACAACTATATCCACATTCATGATAAGGACTACTATCCTACCAAGAGTCTGACATGCGTTCAGCATCCCCTTAGCCGTATCCTCGAGCATGGTTTTGTTGCAGGTCACGGTGAATCACGACCTGCAAAAAGGATAGAAACGGCAAGCGTTATCGCTTGCATATCTCTTGAAACAGCTCAGAATGAAATGCATGGAGGTCAGGCAATACCGGCTCTTGACTTCTATCTTGCCCCCTATGTGCGTGCAAGTTTCAAAGAAGAAATCGTGAATCTTGAGCAACTTACAGGTCAAGACCTTTCGCATCTTAAAGACATAAAATTTAAAGATTATCTCAAAAAGCCGCTCGACGGTCTTCAGGGAGACGAAAGATATATCCAACATGCCATCAACAAGACAGTTGGAAGGGTTCATCAGTCAATGGAGGCATTCATCCATAATATGAACACCATTCATTCACGTGGGGGCAACCAGGTGGTCTTTTCGTCAGTGAATTATGGCACCGACACCTCTGCCGAGGGACGTTGCGTTATCCGTGAGATGCTCAATTCCACATATGAGGGAGTTGGCAACGGAGCCACAGCTATCTTTCCTATCCAGATATGGAAAAAGAAGCGTGGAGTAAGCTATCTTCCGGAAGACCCCAATTATGACCTCTACAAACTCGCCTGCAAGGTGACCGCACGTCGCTTCTTCCCCAACTTCCTGAACCTTGACGCCACTTACAACCGTCATGAGGATTGGAGAGAAGACGACCCCAAACGTTACAAATATGAGGTGGCGACTATGGGATGCCGCACACGTGTGTTTGAAAACCGTTATGGAGAAAAAACTTCTGTGGGAAGAGGAAACCTCTCTTTCACCACTATCAACATCGTACGCCTTGCCATCGAGGTGATGAATATCGAGAATCAGGAGGAAAGAATTGCGAAGTTCTTTGAAAAACTTGACAATGTACTTGATATAACGGCTCTTCAGCTCGACGAACGCTTCCAATTCCAAAAGACAGCCCTTGCAAAGCAATTCCCACTTGTCATGAGTGTACTCTGGAATCATTCACACAATCTTGATCCAAACGACACAATTGAAAGCGTTATCAATCAAGGCACACTCGGAATAGGTTTTATCGGTCTTGCGGAATGTCTTATCGCCCTTGTAGGAAAGCATCATGGCGAATCTGCGGAAGCACAGGAACTCGGTCTAAAAATCATAACACATTTTAGGGACCGTGTCAATGAATATTGCGATAAATACAAACACAATTATTCCGTTCTCGCCACTCCGGCGGAAGGTCTTTCCGGTAAGTTCACCAAAGTGGACCGTAAAGTATTTGGTGTCATTCCCGGTGTCACCGACAAGGATTATTACACCAACTCCAATCATGTGCCTGTATATTATCACTGTTCACCGCGCCATAAGGCAAAGATCGAGGCTCCCTATCATGACCTGACCCGTGGAGGACACATCTTCTATGTGGAAATAGACGGGGATGCCACCCACAATGAGGAAGCCATAATGCAGATAGTAGACATGATGGATGAATATAACATCGGCTATGGATCTGTGAACCATAACCGCAACCATTGTCCGAAATGCGGCTACGAGAATGCAGACAAGAACCAGACTGTCTGTCCAAAATGTGGAGTAAAATTCGAGACAATCCAGCGAATCACCGGATATCTCGTAGGCACAACCGACCGTTGGAACTCCGGCAAACTTGCCGAGCTTCACGACCGGGTAGTTCATGAATAACACCACTCCTAAAGTTTATCATTTTTCTCTGTAAAAATCTGATAAATGGGACTTAACGAATCTTTTAATTATAATGTACTTGCAATAATGCGCGGAACCACGGTCGACGGGCCGGGGTTCCGTACTTCCATATATCTTGCGGGTTGCAACCATGCCTGTCCGGGATGCCACAATCCGCAATCCTGGAATCCGGAAGGGGGTGAGATAATGACCGCCGAAGACATCATCAAGATAGTTGATGAAGAGGACTTTAATGTCACCTTGTCAGGCGGAGATCCCCTCATGCATCCTGAATCAACAAAACACCTTATCGATCTTTTGACTCAAAAAGGAAGGGAAGTATGGGTATACACCGGATTTACATGGGAACAGATTATCTCTAACGACAAGCTCAGGAATGCAATACAAAATGCCACTGTTGTAGTTGATGGTCCATTTATAGATAAACTTAAAAATCCGGATCTTCTCTTCCGCGGGTCATCCAATCAACGAATAATTGACGTTGCCGCTTCCTTATCATCAGAAAAAATCGTTATAATTGATTAGGCGAACACATTATCGACATCAAATATCAACACACTCCATACCACTCGGACAATGGAGCAATGTTCCATGTGTTTCCATAAATTAACTATCCAGCCGGTATTCTGTTTAATTTTAGAACATATACACATATTCATGTCATGTTAATGAGAATTATTAACATATTGAGAAGTAAACCATTCATATGCATTGTCGTTTTTTAGAATATACGGAATGTTCTAAAAATCAAAACTATGTTTGCGGCAGGTATTATTATCTTTTTTGTCGGATGCATCTTGTCAGTTTGGCTCCGACTTAATGCTCACTCTGAAGTAAGAGCCCTCACTCCCCGACGGATCGGAGAGAGAGTGAGCGCTATCAGGCTGATGAAACAGAAAAGGCGTATCGATGCAAGGGCTGCCAATATTATGTTGATAGTCGGCGCAATCCTGATCCTTATTTATGGGGTATTTAATTAACAAACCGGCTCTGTTCCCTGACTTTATTGAATAATGTCCGGGAACAGAGCCTAATTTATAACTCTCATTAAGGCACGAGCTCTTATTGAGAATCAAAAGTAATTTCAACGCATACTGTCAAGCAATTCTCCCGAAGGGCAGGTAAAATTATCTATTCCAAGATTGACAGCCTTATATTCATCAAGACTCCTGACTGCAGGAGTTACAAAATCGGGAAATTCCAACCCGTTGATTTCCTGAAAATACAACAGGCAGGCATCTTTCCACCATCTTGCATCCTTAGCCTGGATTTTCAACCTTTCCGCCACATCTGCAAAAAGAACCTTATCTGAGATATCAGGTTCACATGCATTCCAATCCTCGATAAATTTTTCCGCCTCCTTCACTCCATGCTCATAGTGACGGCACAATGCTTCCCACAAAGTCTCACCCGTCTTAATCCTGTCAGACCAGCCTACATGATGGAACCATAGCAGATACTCCTCAGGACATTTCTCTATAGATGCATATTCTTCGGAATATGGCAACGGATATTGCGACACGGCGTCACTGCCGGTCTGAGTGCGGTCAAAACCTATTCCAATAGAATCAGCCCTATGATAATATCGAGGCAGCCAATCCTCACGCGCACCCTCCGGAGCGCACCATGGCTCGGGTCCATAATGATGACCGAACGCAAAAAGATGATGCAAACCCATAGGCATCATATAGTCAACCACAGCCTCACGCGACCGCATCATCATGTCAACGATTCTGTCTTCACTCTTTTTGGAAGAAGGTTTCAATTCAAGAGCCACCCACTCACGGGCTATCTGCTCAGGAGACAATGACGGATCCCAGGAAAGTCTGCCAAAAGCATACCAGTTTGCACGAGCAAAAGGATGAGATGTGAAATTGTCGGAATCACCTATGTTAGCCACTCCTGCCACACCCACCTGACTCTCGGGAGAGACAAAAGAAAACAATTCTGACCACATCGGGGCAAGATAAGCCATATGGTTACTATGCCCGAGATATTCCTGGGTGATCTGAAGTTCCGGCATAGTTAAAGTTCCGGGCATATCCACAAGCAACGGACTAAACGGCTCACGGGGCTGAAAATCGATAGGTCCGTTTTTTATCTGAACAATGACATTACCTTCAAACTCTCCGTCGAGAGGCTTAAATTCGAGATATGCCTGCTTCGCCCTGTCGGAGTCACCGGGAGAATAGACAAAGGCACGCCACATGATTATCCCTCCATATGGTTTCATTATTCTTGCAAGCATATTTGCCCCTTCTGCATGAGTTCGTCCAAAATCGCATGGACCGGGCTGACCCTCAGAATTAGCTTTGACCAAAAAGCCTCCGAAATCCGGGATCAAATTATATATCCTCTCCACAGTTTTTTTCCACCAACCCATAACATCTTTATTTAGAGGATCAGCATTCGCAATCCCCCCGATCTGCATCGGAGCTGCAAAATTAGCAGACAGATAGACTTTCAACCCATAGGGGCGAAAAACATCGGCAATAGACTTCACTTTTTCAAGATATTCCTCTTTAAGAATATTTGAAGAAGCATTCACATTGTTGAGAACCGTTCCATTAATACCCACTGCCGCACACATTGAAGCATACTCTGCATAACGAGGAGAAACCTTGTCCGGCAATTCTTCCCAATTCCAAAGGCTTTTGCCACCATATCCTCGTTCCACTGTGCCATCAAGATTATCCCAATGATTCAATATTCTCAAAGAAAATGTCGGGGATGAGACAATAGTATCCGACACTTCAACGCCAAGCGCTTTCAAACGCTTCAAATGATTTTCCCCATACAATTTCGCTATCGGGGAAGCAGCTTCCACAGATGGCTGAGCACCGGGTAGAATTTTAAAAGATTCATCATTAGCGAATGCAGTAAAACAAAAAACGATCACCGCAAAATATATTAAATACAATCTTTTGATTCTCATAATTATCTATTACGTGAATTGATAACGGTTTCTGCCACACGCACTCCAAGCGTTTTTTTGTCTAAAGGATGGATGTCGTTCCATTCACCCAGATCACTGTTTTTAATCAGCCAAGCATTACTTGTTTTTTTAACTCCTTCAGCCTGTGCCTTGCGCATCTCATTCCAGGCTTGTATGCCAACTGCATCTGAAGGATGAAGGAAACCTGCAAGTTCCACCACATAGAAAGGAAGGTCAGAATTATTCCAAGTATTCCTCCAATTCAACATTAGTGTTTGCAACAAAGAAGAATACTGATTCCAGCTGTTGACATTAGATTCACCCTGATACCATACCACCCCTGATATCGGCAATCCTGCAAGCGGATGAATCATGGAATTATAAAGTACGGTCGGCACATAACAATAGAATTCCATTCCTGGTCCCGGGATCATCCTTGTACCAAGGCTATATTTCCATTCCCCCTCAAGAGAGATTTCCTCCTCTCCGGAAATAAACTTATAAGGTTTCTCTGAAACAAAATGGGGAAATCCATTCTGGCTTATCAATCTCACAGTGATTTGATTTTTACCTGATTTTACGATATTCCCAGGAACTGAATAAATTCTTGGAGGATATTGATAAGACGTGGTCCCTATAAACTCACCATTAAAAAACACTGAATCCGCGTCTACGATACATCCTAAACGTAAAACAGCATCCTTACCGGCAAGATGTGACGGAACCTCAATAGTTTTTCTGAACCAATGACTGCCATTTATCGGGTTAAGTCCATCAGAACCCCAACTATTCTCAGCCGAACCATATTCTCCCGGCACTTTAACGGATGTCCATGATGAATCGTCATGTTCCGGAGCATACCATTTTGTAGAAGATTGTATTCCGGGATCAGAATCGTACAGGACTTTCCCCCATCTGGCAAAATTTTCACCTTCAAGACGTTTGATTCTTTCCCGATAGTGGTCATCCTCATAAAGCTTAAGTTTGTTTAACGCCATAGGATAATTTTGAAGGGACTCACGGCTTATCCAAGATTCTATCGGGGTGCCACCCCAACTACAATTGATAATACCTACAGGAATTCCAGTATCTTCATTTAATTTTTTTGCAAAGAAATAGCATAATGCTGAATAGGAGCGAGCAGTTTGAGGTGTCAAGCAACTCCACTTTCCTTTCACGTTATCACATTCCGCATGAAAGTCAAATAATTTATCTGCTTGAAAAAATCGAATATTACTATTTTTGTACTCAGCAACCTCTTCTGCAAATAAATCTGTGACCCGAGATATGGGTAATTCCATATTAGATTGCCCGGAACATAAAAATACGTCCCCTGCAATTATATTTTCAATCACATTATTGTTTATTGTAATTGAATACGGACCTCCGGAAGATAATTGGGGTAACTTCAAGCTCCATTTACCATTTTTGTCGGCGGTAGTTTCCGACTTATTTGTCCCACACATCGCAACTACCCTTTCTCCGGGATCAGCATGACCCCATAAACACACAGGAGCGTCTCTTTGAACCATCATTCCATCAGTCAACACATCGGGTAGAGAAACCTCAGACTTTACCGGATGCGCCATAAATACAGCAAAACAGATTGCAAGAAAAATATGATTATGCTTCATATTAAAGTTATTAAGTTTTATCTAAGCAAAGTTACTTCAAGGTAAAATACTTTAAATACATAAATATATCTTTGTCATATAAATTCGTAGTTCCTCTCTACCGATTTATCACAAATTACATAACCATATCATAAACAGACAGGGCAGATCAATACTAATCTATTGAACTGCCCCGAAATACAAGTAAACCGGATTTTAAGCCTCTTTATTATCTTCAGATTTTTCTTCAGGCACAGGCTCGTCTTCCGTAAATTTTGTCATACCCTCTTCCACGAGAATGTTATACCAGGTAAAGAGTTTTTTAATATCATTATCGTAAACTCTTTCCTGATCGAAATCAGGAATAACAGCTTCAAATTCTTCACGAAGCTTGCCTTCCGAGATAAGCTTCTTGACATCTATTGTCTTACCTTCATTGCGGGCATATACAAGATCAAGAATCTCGCCAAGCGGTTTGTCGCCGGAATCAGTATACATGGCGATATCCCCTAATGAAACGACTTTGTCGCGTGCGTGAGCAGGGAAACGCTTTTTGGTTTTGAGTTCTTCAACCACAAGCATTCTGTTGCCTTGCGACACAATGCGAAACAAACCGGGCTTTCCGGTGATTGCCAAAATTTCTCTAAGCATGTTTCTTATATTTGATTTGATGATTCTAATAACTTATCTATTTGATCAAGCAGGGGGATCTCCCCGCTATTGTCAATGGTTTCCGTTTTTGTCTTAGGAAGAAGATCAAATTCTCTCGCCTGCGAGGCAATACGAGCTAAAATTTCCTCTTCCGTCAATCCATTTCTTTTTTTTACCCTCTCCACTCTTATTCCCACAGGAGCATCTATCAGCCAGACATTTGTGCAGAACCTATCCATCAGGCTTGTAGAAAGAATAGCTGATTCTACAAACACAGGAGAAACAAACTGATCCGCCCAGACAAGGAAGTCATTTCTCACAGCCTCGTGGACAATCTTATTGACTCCAAGCCTGATTTCATCATCTGAGAATAGCTTCTGCGACATCAATCTTCTGTCAAGTTTCCCTTCTTCCGTATAGATTGCCTCACTCAATAATTCCTTCAGCAGAAAAATCACATCTTCATTATTGTCCATGAGTCTTTTAGCCTCATAATCACAATCATACACAGGATATCCTTTTAATCTAAGTATTCTTGACACAACACTTTTACCCGCACCTATACCCCCTGTGATTCCAATTATGCATTTCTCGTCCATACCGGAATATTCTTGAATTCAATTTTTGACAATCGTATACTCAACACTGTCATTTTTCAAAGACAAATTCTGGAAACGGTCAGGGTACCTTATAACTTCCACATGTAAGCGTCCGGACTTAGAACGGTCAATCTGATTGTAGTCTACCTGAAGTTCAATTGATGGATCGTCATTATCCCCCAATCTACTCATTGCCACATAGTATTGCACCGGCACTTTAGAAGGGAACAGCAACAGACTCTCCCCTTTCGGCACATTTGTGGGAGTAATTGTTATCAAGGCTTCCTTTTTAACTAAAGGCTCAATGGGAACCATGACTTTCACTTGAGATGGCAGAATACGTGCGCCTTTGATTTTCCTTAGATTCACATCTATCTGTGTAGTTTCGGATATATCCATAAGGTCAATATTCTCCGTCACCACTTTATGAATTGTGTCAAGCACTTCCTGTTCGGCATAAACAAGCACATTTGAAGGCACTGATCTGGCATCACCTTCCTGAATACTTCCTGATGCAGGCATAATCATTGCATCTATCACAACCGGAACCCTCTTCCCTTTATTTGTAGTGTAAACAAGATTGAGAGAATCCAAGGATAGTGCTGTGATTTGAGCCGTAGATCCGAACACCGATTTTAAAGACGAGAGCAAATCATTCTTTGTAAACCTTAACATTCCCTTATCGCCATACTCCTTAAAGTTGATAGATAAAGTGGGATGACGGAGAATGCCGCTACGCCATAGATTAGTGCCCTTATCCCTTACACTGACATGAATTTTTTCAGGAATATCTGAAATAAATGTAACGGTATCAGGCACATTTGAGATCTGAACCCTTACATTGAAATTATTTTGGGCACTATCATTCAGTGCAAGAATGAGCCAGAACAATGCACTCACGGCAACAAATTCAAGAAATAGCACAATATTGTGAAAGCCCGAGGATCCCTTGAGCCGTCTCCATTTGTTTTTGACTTCTTCCTGATTGATGTTCATGACTGCAAAAACAAAAAGTGCCGGTGGCTGATTTATGCCTCCGGCAATTTTCTACTTTGTTGAAATTTTATTTCTTTTCAGCGGGTTTGTCTGCTGCCGGATAAACTGACGATTTATCAACTTTCAAGCTTACACCGGGAGCAACTTCCATAATGATGACATTCTCACTGATTTCTTTTATCTTGCCGTGAATTCCACCTGCAGTGATAACCTTGTCACCACTCTGCATAGCCTCGCGAGCTTTCTTAATCTCTTTCTGCTTTTTAGACTGAGGACGAATCATGAAAAAATAAAAGATGGCAATCATAGCCACAATCATGATCATTCCGCTGAGCCCTCCCCCTTGAGCTTGTGCTTCCAGAAGGAATATTGAATTCAGTAGGTTCATTACTTTCTAAGTTGTTTCGGTATTAATGAATATTATTACTTTTACAAAGTTAGCACCTTTTCCTCTCTTTTCCAAAATTTATTTGGATAATAATGAAAGCTGCACCACTTTACTCCCATCATAATTATTTGTGGATTTTGTTTTCTTCCCTGAGTTTTTCAGTGATAGAAGACAACAAACCATTTACAAACGCTCCGCTTTTAGATGTGCTGTAGCTTTTTGCCAGTTCAATATATTCATTAATGCTGACAACGAGAGGTATTTTTGGGAAATTAATAATCTCCGATAATGCAGTCATTGTCACAACAACATCCATAAATGCCAAACGTTCGCTGTCCCACTTTTCTCCTACGATGGAGTCATCTATATACCTACGGTATACATCTTTATTTTTCACTACATCCGAGAAGAGCTTGAAACCAAACTGAGCATCCTCCTCATCCTTATACATGGGAAGTACAGGACGGTTTCCGGGACATCCTTCTTCAAATCTCCTCAAAGTTTTCAAGACAAACGTGCTTATAATATCAAGATCGTCATTCCAAAAAACTGATTTGTTTTCAAGAGCTTCAAGGAAGTTTTCATCATTGAGAATGACATATTTAAATATATCTCTCCAAAAATCGCAATCTGTCTGAAAATCAGTTGCAGGGAAACGCATATAATCTTGGTATACCTCTGAATTCATTATGGTTGTCAGAAGTGATTCAAGAAGCTGACGGTCTTCAGCTATCCAAGAGATCTTGTTATCCTCCACATAATCTTCCATGTCATGATCCTCTCTGAGCGCCGCCACCAATTCATTGTCGACAAATCTCATATTAGGATTAAGATCATCATCGGAAGGGAGATATTTGTTCCGGTTCTCTTCAATCTGATCCAGCCGGAGATTAACAAGTTCAACAGGAAGCAACAAGAGTCTGAAATACAATTCCCGTGCCTTATTCATACTTATTGAAAGAGTATTGACAGCATCACTTATATTGTCGCGTGATGAATAGAAATTCTTAAAAGTCTCTGTCATCATTTCTTTCATACGCTCAACTCCTCTGAGGGTAAAATTTTCCCTTTTGGAAATCAAAGCGTTTAGCGCCGGATCAACATATAAAATCAGATTGAAAATACGTTCCCATATCTGATCATCTTCCGCATCATCATTTTTTTTCTGGAAATTCTTGTATATGCCGCTTTCCTTGACTTTTTCCGCCAAACCGTCGACAAGATGCTCAAACGGAAATTCATTCTGACGGAATTTCATCTGAAGAGACTTCACTTTATCGTCAGCAAGAATCTTTTTAATGAAGCGTGTGTCGTGCAGCGGAAGATAACCGCCTCGCTTCTCAATTTTTTGTGATATCCTTATCATCAACATCAGCATGTCAAGATAAAGATTATATGCGAATCTTTTCTCCTTTGTCGGCGCCAAAGGTTGAGATTCCAACATGAAACGATTATCTGTCAAAAGGTAGGAATAAAGCAGCTGCACCACTTTTATTCTTATCAACACACGATTTATCATAACTCTTTATGCTCTGTAGATTGTTTTGTAAAGCGGCGGAATGCGCCGTTACAAAGTGCAAAATTAGCCTAAAAGGATGGATTCACCAAATTTCATTCTCTTTAATTGGATATTTTTTCAATAAATCCCTCGCAAATAGACCAATATTTATAATAAATAAATAGATGAATCATGCCACAATCGTAGTGCGGCTTAAGTTTTATTTATTTTTGAACCCCGCGCAGAGACGCTGTCTCACAGCTTCATACAACATAACCCCCGCCGCCACTGAAACATTTAGCGACCCGATATTTCCCAAAATAGGTATCGCCGCCAACTGATCACATTGTTTCAGCGCTTCCGGAGAGATCCCGGTATCTTCAGCACCCATTATTATTGCAACCGGGACAGTGAAATCTGCTTCTGTATAATTATCTGCACCTTTTTCTGACGCCCCGACTATAAGATATCCGTTTTCTTTCAATTTCTTCACGGCTGTCACAGTGTCACGTTCCCTACAAACAGGCACATAAAACAAAGCTCCGGCAGATGCCTTGACAGCATCTGAAGTCACAGATGCGCTTCCTCTTTCAGGAACGACTATAAAATCCACGCCCGCACAATCGGCACTTCTGGCAATAGCCCCAAAATTCCTGGCATCGGTGACCCCATCAAGCACAATTGCAAGAGGAGTTTTTCCATCTTCATACAATTGAGGGATAACGTTGTCAAGTTTATGATAGCCTACAGGTGAAAGCAGAGCTATTGCACCCTGATGATTTTTCATTGTGATGCGGTTCAATTTCTCCAATGGAACCCTTTGCACAACAATATCATATTTCTTTACTTTATCAAGTAATTCTTTTGCAAGATCTCCACCAAGATCACGCCTTATTAAAACTTTATCAACAGTTTTTCCAGAGTCAATAGCCTCCAGAATGGCACGAATGCCAAATATATAGTCACTTTTTTCCATTTCAGATATTATTCATTATCAAGTAGAGTTCTGGCATTCAGCAAAGCAGCTTCGTTGATTGTGCTTCCAGACAACATTGCCGCCAATTCCCTTATTCGTTCCTCCCTGTCAAGCTTCTTCACATGCGAAACGGTCCTATCTTCATTATCTGTCTTATAGACTTTGAAATGGCTGTCTCCTTTAGAAGCAACCTGAGGAAGATGGGTTATTGCCAAGACTTGCATCTCTTTGCCCATATGCCTCATCATGTCGCCCATCTTGTCGGCTATTTCACCTGAAACTCCGGTATCTACCTCATCGAAAATGACAGTGGGCAAATTCATGCATTTTGCCATTATCGATTTCAGGCTTAACATCAGTCTTGCAAGTTCTCCACCGGATGCGACCTTCCCCATAGGCTGCATTTCGTGGTTTTTATTAAAACTGCATAGAAAATCAACCGTATCCTGACCATCATAAGTCAATTTACCTTGGTTTATATCTATTCTAAAAGTCAGATTCTGCAGACCTAACGGCATCGCCGTCTCCTTTATCAAATATCCAAGTTTCTCAGCAGCCTGACGTCTTGACTCTGTAAGCTCATTTGCCTTTAACTTTAATTCTTTGGCAAGCACACGAGCCTTCTTTTCCATTTCTTCAACATCCATGTCACCGTTGTCTATCGCGCTAAGTTTGGAACGAAGATCAACATGGAGACCAACAAGTCCTTCCTCATCGCTAACCTTAAATCTCTTTATCGCATCATAAAGAAGATTCATTCTTGAAGACACTTTTGCAAGACGTGCCGGATCAGAATCTATTTTATCAAGATAATCATAGATTGTCTCAGATATATCTTTAAGTTCGATACGCAAATTTTCAAGTCTTGACATCAATTCATCTCCAGCTTCCTCACCAAAAAAAGACAGATTGACCTTGGAAATTGAATCAGTTGCCTCGGCAAGCAGAGAATTGATATTTCTATCACCTCCTTCAAAACAATTATATGCATTCCCCAAATCTTCCCTTATCTGGTCAGAATCACTTAGCAAATCGAATTCCTGCTCAATCTGTTTGAGTTCACCGGATTTCGGTTTGATCTTATCAAGTTGTTCAAGCTGGAAAGCTATAAATTCCCTATTTTCCTTGTTTTTCTCAATCTGACTTTTAATTTTCTTAATCTTATTTCGTAACGAGACATATGCTGAAAAGTCATTTTTATAATCAGAGAGCAACAATCTGTTGTCTGCAAATGCATCCACTATTGCGAGATGACTTGAACTTTGCGATAAAACGATATTGCTGTGCTGGGAATGTATGTCAACAAGATTTCCTGTTATTGAAGAAAGAACGGGCAATGTCACGGGAGTATCGTTGACGAAAGCCCTTGAACGCCCTGACGGGGATATCTCTCTTCTCACCACCAGTTCTGCCGGATTCCATTCAAGATTATTCTCTTCAAACAATGACTCCATCGTCACATCGGGATTAGAGAAAGTCGCCTCAATCACTGATTTTCTACTTTTGTCGGAAATTGCTTTGGTTTCAGCCCTTTCTCCAAGCAACAGAGAAAGCGCATCAAGCATTATCGACTTGCCTGCACCGGTTTCACCGGTCACAATTGTAAGACCAGGATTGAAATCCAAACTTAAATCATCGATAAGCGCATAGTTTTTTATGATCAGACTTTCAAGCATATCCTATAGAATAAGAATATATCAGATTATTCAGGTTTTCTTATTTTCTCAAGCTGTTCCATATCCGCAGGATAAATATCTTTCAACAATTCATAAACTTCATCCCTTTCAGACTGGGAAGCTTTTGAATATATATTTACAAGCTCGTCAAGTTTAGAATCCCGGAAAATAGATAATCCCACAGACATGGGAGCATTATTATAAATATCTCCTATCGCCTTTAAAGACGAAGTTATGGCAGCCCTCCCTTTATCCGGACTGGTCACCATTTCATCCAGACCTTTTCTGTGATATTGGTAGATCAAATCCCTTATCATGCCTGTGTTGGAGTCTGTAAAGGAGTTCAGGACCGCACTTCTGTTCCGATTGTCATCGAAGGTTCTCCAACCGGGCTCACCTGAAGATTGTGCCATCTGCACAATAGAAGCAGCTTTGTCAAAATAGGGTTGTCCTCCTTTATAGGAAAAACTGTCGAAATCCAATGCAAGCAAAAGATAGGCATAATAATCTAAAATTCCTGTCAGATTACCATTCCAATTATTATCATTGAATATCAGGGGATCGCCATCCCGGTAGTCAAATTCTACTTTCGTATCTTTGAAATTAAAGAGTGTGGTCGTATAAGTACTATTGAACACCGGACGAATCAATTGAATCTGAAGATCTCCCTTTATTCGGTCATCCACATACTCTTTTACTGTCAAAAAAAGACGACATTCTATTTTTTCATTGGGTGAGAATACTGAATAGGTCCATTTGTTTTTATTAAGATATTCCGAGATACTTTCTTTCAAGGAGTCGAAAACATTCTTATTGGTACCCTCAACCGAACTTGAATTTACTTCTACATTGCATTGCAATTCCTGAGCATTGATATCTGAAGGATCAGATATCAATCCACCTACAAAAATCAAAATTGCTATACAATATGAATTAAAATCAATCATTAAAAACTCTCAAAAACAGGAATAACCTTATAATCCTCCAACAACAGTATTGACAATATCTGCAGCCACAGCCCTTTTACTTTTAGTATCAAAAGCAAAAATACTTCCGGCTGCCGATACTATTGTAACCTTATTTGTGTCTTTCATAAATCCTGCCCCGGGGTCACGGAGCGAATTAAGCACAATCCAATCAAGATTTTTCTTTTCAAGTTTTTTATGTGCATTTTCGATTTCATGATCAGTCTCCAATGCAAAGCCAACCAAAACCTGATTATTTTTCTTTGAAGCTCCTAAAGTGGCAGCGATGTCAGGGTTTTTTACAAGTTTGAGAGTCATGCCGTCAGTATTTTCCCGTTTAATCTTACTGTCGGCAATACATTCGGGAGCATAATCCGCCACAGCCGCTGCAAGCACTATATAATCTGCTTTTGGAGCTTCCTCCATACAGGCGGCACACATCTCCTTCGCAGAAGTAACATCAATCCTTTTTATAAAATTGTTTTCCAACGAGAGACCGACCGGACCTGCCACAACAGTGACGTCAGCTCCCCTCGATGCAAATTCTTCCGCAAGTGCAAAACCCATTTTCCCACTTGAATAATTTCCAATAAATCTAACCGGATCGATATTCTCATATGTTGGTCCGGCGGTGATCAATACTTTCTTACCGGTCAAGGTTGCAGACTTTGCAAAATACATTTCTGCAGCCTCAACAATTTTTTCAGGCTCTTCCATTCTCCCCTTTCCGGTAAGACCGCTGGCAAGCTCACCGCTGGCAGGTTCCACAATCAAGACGCCGTCTTCTTTAAGAGTCTTGATATTTCTTTGTGTTGAAGGGTGCTTCCACATATCAAGATCCATTGCAGGCGCCACCATGACCTGTTCCTTTGCAGAAAGGTAGGTCGTGATAAGCATATTGTCGGCAATTCCATTTGCCATCTTGCCTATCGTGCTTGCCGTGGCAGGCGCGATAATCATCAGATCCGCCCAGATTCCGAGATCCACATGACTATGCCATTCCCCGGTGTTTGCAGCAAAGAACTCACTCACAACCGGTTTGCCACTTAACGCAGCAAGCGTTGCAGGCGTGATAAACTCTTTTCCATTAGGGGTGATGACCACTTGCACCTCTGCGCCTTTTTTAATCAGCAGTCTTAACAGATATGCTGATTTATATGCCGCGATACCTCCTGAAATGCCCAATACTATGTGTTTCCCTTTCAACATAAATAAAGACGTTTAATTTATCACTTTTTCTCCTGCTGGCGCTCCTTGCTGTATTTGAATTTAAGCTGCATTAGAACATCCTTTGTGTTTTTAGGAAAATCTCCTTGCATTATCCAGTCAAAGAATGAAGGTTCGCGCTTAAGCACATCTTTTACAGCCTTTCCTTTATGCTTCCCGAAATTGAAAACAGGCACATCGTTATCATCAAGCACTATCCTTGCTGCAAGATCAAGATTCCTGCCTATATTTGAAAATTTCGCAAGATACTCCACATCGTTTTGAAGTTCCGGATATCTCTTTAGCTGTCCAAGCAGAACTTCATAAGTTGCCTGAGTGTCTGCGAGAGCACTATGAGCACCTTCGAGGTCTGCTCCACAATAAAATTTATAAGCAGCCACAAGAGTGCGTTGCTCCATTTTGTGGAATATGTTCTGAACGTCTATGAAACGGCGCCCAGCAATATCAAAATTAATCCCACACCTACCGAATTCCTCCATAAGAACCGGCACATCAAATTTATTGCTGTTATACCCTGCAATATCACAACCTTCAAAAATGTCAAGAAGAGAACGAGCAATCTGACGGAAAGTAGGTTCATTTTTAACATCTTCATCAGTAATATGATGCACAGCTGTACTCGCAGGAGGAATTGGCATTTCCGGATTTATACGCCTGCATTTCTTCTCCTCCCTGCCGTCAGGATAGATTTTTATATACGACAATTCAACTATCCTGTCGTGAGTTACATTAGTGCCGGTTGTCTCGAGATCAAAAAATATAATTGGGCGCTCAAGATTGAGCCTTATGCTTTCCTCCATTGTTATTTGACAATATGTTATACCACACAAGACATGAAATTATTCCAATACCTGCATAGGCATTTGGATTGTGACAATATTCTGATTCGGCTCCTGCTCAAAAGGTTCGAAAATTCCTGGACGAGCAGGATCAGACAATTTGACAACAACAGAATCACCGCCCAGATTGCTGAGTATCTCGACAGTAAACAATGAATTAAATCCAATCACCATGTCATTGCCCTTATAGTCACAAATCACTCTTTCCTCAGCAGAGGTGCCATAGTCAAGGTCTTGTGCAGCCAGTTTCATTCCACTTTGACTCACTTCGAGTTTAACAAGGTTTGATGCTTTGCTTGCAAAGATAGCGACACGACGCATAGCATTCAAGAAAGCTTCACGGTCTACAGTAATTACAAAAGGGTTAGATTCAGGAATGACCCGGTTGTAGTTAGGATAATTGCCTTTGATAAATCTGCATGTGAGTGAATACATACCGAATTCGAATTTAGCACCCTTAGTGCCGAGTGTCACTGTCACGTCTTGATCTTCCTTGCCTATGATTCCTTTTAGGATCGACGCCGGTTTAGCCGGCATGATAAATCCTCTCGTAATACCCGGATTTGCTTCTGTATTAATGTAGCGTACAAGTTTATGCGTGTCGCTCGCCACGAAAGTAATATCTCCTTCATGGATATCCCAATAGATACCTGTCATCATGGGTCGAATAGTTTCGCTGCTGACAGCATAAATAGTGTTTTCAATGCCTTTGAGAATAACTGACGACGGTACGGTAATAACTGTGGCTTCGTCTTCAGCTTTTTCACCTCTTGGGAACTCATCGGCATTGATGCCCATGAAACGGAAACGCCCGTTTAGGAATTCTACATCAATCTCACCTGTGACATCATTTTTAGTGAATGTCAAGGGTTGGTTACTAATCTCTTTTGTAATCTCCAAGAGGCTTTTTGCAGGCACGGCAACTGCCCCGTCGCCATCGGAGTCCATAACCTCTACTTTTGCAGTGACAATATTCTCCTGATCACTGCCCGTAATGGTTAACCATTCTCCTTCAAGTTCAAAAAGGAAATTATCAAGGATAGAGAGAGCGTTCTTCGAACTAATAACTTTGTTGACCGCTTGCAACTGC
Source organism: uncultured Muribaculaceae bacterium (assembly GCA_910583795.1). GTDB lineage: Bacteria > Bacteroidota > Bacteroidia > Bacteroidales > Muribaculaceae > Lepagella. The sequence continues at coordinate 29,401 of CAJTZQ010000005.1, read as the reverse complement.
TGCTGAAAAAGCTTTCCGTCAATATTAAACTTCATATATGTTTTGTTTTTATTTTCTGACATTCATGATACCCACCTCACCATTACTGACAAGATTAAGGGTGATTGCAAATTTAATCATTTTTTTTGGAATCTTTGTCTTGCTGAATGGGCAAAATAACAAGGTCTCCTTTGATTTCAACAAAAAAATTGTCGTCGCGCCTAAAGCACGACGACAATTTAAATTATACTTGTATCAGTGGAGCAACTTTATTATTCGGCAACCACTTCAAATTCGATTTCTTTAACTACATCCTTATGGAATTTGATAGTAGCGGTATAGGTGCCCACTTCCTTAACAGATTCTTTGAGGAAGATAATCTTGCGATCGACATTATGACCAAGCTTTTCAAGAGCCTCAGCAATCTGAAGAGCATTGACAGAGCCGAACACAGTACCTGTAGAGCTTGTCTTGGCACCGATAGTGAGCTTAACACCTTCGAGAGCTGCTGCTGCTTCCTCTGCATCCTGTTTGATCTTGGCGATCTTGTGTGCACGCTGTTTCTGGTCTTCAGCGAGTTGCTTAAGTGCTGCTGCAGAAGCGATGATAGCCTTTCCCTGAGGAATCAGGTAATTGCGGCCATAACCATCTTTCACTTCGACAACATCGTCTTTATAACCGAGTTCGGCTACATTTTCTTTAAGTATGATTTTCATCTTGATATTATTTGTCGGGGTTAAAAATGATTATTTCATCAAATCGGCTACATAGGGAAGAAGAGCGAGGTGACGTGCACGCTTCACTGCCTGTGCCACACGACGTTGGAATTTCAATGAAGTTCCAGTGATGCGACGGGGAAGGATCTTTCCCTGCTCATTGAGGAATTTTTTGAGGAACTCAGGATCTTTGTAGTCGATATATTTGATACCGCTGCGTTTGAAACGGCAATATTTTTTCTTTTTAGTATCGACTGAAAGGGGAGTGAGATAACGGATTTCGCTATTTGCTGCCATGATTAAGCCTCCTTGATTTCTGCTTCGGCAACTACTGCCTCGGCGGGTGTTTCACTTGCTTTCTTTGATCTCAGATTGCGACGCTTCTCTGCATATTCCTGAGCATACTTGTCAAGACGGAATGTGAGGAAACGGATCACGCGCTCGTCGCGACGGAAAGCCACTTCGAGTTTCTTTACGATTGTGGGCTCGCCTTTGAATTCAAGCAGGCAATAGAAACCTGTCGATTTCTTCTGAATGGGGTAAGCGAGCTTACGGAGGCCCCATGTCTCTTCATTGACAACTTCAGCATTGTTTTCCTGAAGAACGCCTTTGAATTTTTCTACCGCTTCCTTCATCTGATCGTCAGATAAAACGGGAGTTAAAATGAAAACGGTTTCGTAAGTATTCATACGGATACGTTAATTAATAATTGTTATTGTTTTGATTTCCACGTATTTATCATCCAAATATCTATATTTCGTCTGACTGTTTGCGTAAAAACCGCTGCAAAATTAATAAAAATCCTATAATCCACCAAATTATTTTCAATCCTCTATTGTTTTTTCAGTTCTCTTAACCGGGCAAAAGCCTCGTCCCTTCCTGCCGTCACCTTCGATGCGTAATGTGCGTCACTGTCTACGGCAAGCGGAATTTCAGCTTCTATAATTTTCTTCCACCATCTATCCGACGGGAAGAAACGTGACTTGTCGGCATAAGCTTTCGTGTTGATTTCCATCACCACGTCTGTTCCCTTGACATGACTTATGACATCATTCACCAACGCTTCATACCAGCCTTGGTCTTCAATTTCAGGGTCAGCCTGAACGGCATTACCTGCAATTTTGTCGAAATGTCCCAACAGATCGAATCCTCCTCTTTCGAGCATCATCAAAACCTGTTCGAAATACTTTTCAACCACATACCTTAGATCGTCTCTGAATCCTTGTTTTAAATATTGAGCAAATCGTTCATATCTTCCGTCGCAATCAAGAAAAACGCCGTCCTGATTAGGTACAAAATGAACCGACCCAAGTCTGAAATCAAGGGGAAGCCTTTGAAAATAATCGACATGAGGTCCCCAATCATCTCCGAGATAATCGATTTCCAATGAAGTCAGAATCTTCATGTCTGATAAATATAAATCCCTTAATCTCGAAGACTCTTCAAGATACTCACCCATTCGGGAAGATTTCATGTTGCATGGAGAATCAATATTCACAGGAGAATGGGGAGTAAATGCGAAATACTCAAATCCCGCATCCACACCTGCCTTGGCGATATCCGACATGCTGTCTCTTCCATCGCAAAACTGCGAATGAGCATGCAGATTGTATTTCTCTGTCTTTAATAAAATTCCCTGGATATTCATTATCAATCTTCAGCTGCTACAGCGACACGCGATTCAGCACCTTTAAGCCACATGGCAAACATGCCGAGAAACGCCGCGCTTACCAACACTCCAATTCCTACAGCCACTTCATAGGGAATCGGACGCTGCCACAACGCAGTTGTCAATGCGCTGAAACCCTCGGGAGCAAAGAATATATATGTGGTCGTCACAGCTGTCATAAACAAGGCAGGCAGCAATGTCACTATATACAATTTCTTTCTTGCCGCAAGATATACTGTCAATGCCCAAAGAGTGAATACGGAAAGCTCCTGATTACACCAAGCGAAATAACGCCACAGCACTTCGTAGGGCAACATCATGATAATGAATGTCAAAACAAAAATAGGAACTGAGACCGCAAGTCTCTTGACTATTTTTTTCTGCTCCACTCCCATAAAGTCTGCAGCCATAAGCCTTGCACTTCTCAAGGCGGTATCACCTGAAGTGATCGGCGCCGCGATAACACCAAGAATCGCAAGAACGCCACCGAACGTACCGAGCCATGAAGTCGAGAGATTATTGACAAGCACCGCAGGCGTGCTTCCGGCAAGAGATTCCTGAAGCTGGGTGTAGCCGCCGGTAAACGATATTGCTGCGGCAGCCCAGATCAATGCCACTACACCTTCTGTGACCATGGCTCCATAAAACACGACCCTCGCGTGCTTCTCATTGCCAAGACAACGCGCCATCATGGGAGATTGTGTGGCATGAAATCCTGAAATAGCCCCGCAGGCGATAGACACAAACATCATTGGAAAAATTGGATTTGCATCCGGATCGGGTTTATGATTATAAAACTCGTCCCATATCTCCGGTACTCCTCCATTGACAAAAAGCATTACAAGAATGCCGACAGCCATAAAAAGGAGAGCCACTCCAAACAAAGGATATAATTTGCCAATAAGTTTGTCTACCGGCAAAAGCGTGGCAGCCATATAATATCCGAAGATCAGAATAATCCAAAACATCTTGTCAAGGCTTTCAGGAGTGAGCATGGCGAGAAGGTCAGCAGGATTATAGACAAACACAGCACCCACAAGAATCATGAGAAGCACTGCAAAACCGCGCATCACCTGTTTGATTTTATCCCCGAGCTGTTCTCCGACAAGTTCTGGAAGCGAAGCCCCGTCTCTTCTTATCGACAACATGCCGCTCAAGAAATCATGAACCGCACCCCCGAATATTGTGCCAAGTACAATCCATAAAAAAGCTGCAGGTCCGAACATTACGCCCATCACAGCGCCAAAGATCGGCCCGAGACCCGCAATATTCAAAAACTGAATAAGATAAATTTTCCATGTGGGAAGTTCCACATAGTCTACGCCGTCTGCCATTCGTTTAACCGGCGTCGGTCTCGACGGATCGACTCCGAAGACCTTGCTCACAAATTTGCCGTAGAAATACGAGCCGACAACCAGCACGGCAAATGCAATAATAAATGATATCATTTCGAGATGTTTTCCAAGCGATATACCTCGCTTCTTTTTGAAATTAAAGTTTTTCTTTGTTGTTCGATTTCTTTTTCAAGTCTGATAATATCTTGCTTCACATTATCTGCCTTGTTCAAAGGATAACGCCGGTATAATTCCTGAAGTTTCTTATCGGTTATCTCCGCCTCTTTTACAGCCGCAAGATAATCCTTCATAGCTTTTTTGGCTTCCCGGCTTTTGAAATTGTCGAAATTGGTATAATAGTTTCCTTTCCCGACAGGAAGCATGAATTCCACCGGAGCATCTTCTGCATTTGTATCGATATCATCAATTTGTGATAACATATCCTCATATTTTGCCACTTCATCTTGCTTCCATGTCGCCTTATAATTGGTAAGACGTGCCATCTCAACAAGATTCTCATCATCTGCATCGTAATTCTTACGAAGTTCATTGACAAGGTAAACATACACAGTCACATTATCACCAAGTCTGTTTCGATCAGTAGCCCACCATCCTACTCCGTTCTCCTCATCGATAGCAAGCATATAATCGTCATAAGGGGAATTAAACGGCATGCCTACATTTAGGGGCTGAAGATATTCGCCTGTGGTGGCATCTCTCGATGCCACGAAAATATCATATCCTCCCATTGAATCATTGCCGGTTGAAGCATAATAAAGCGTCACCCCGTCAGGCATCATGAAAGGGAAATCCGCATATCCTCCTTTATTTAATATAGAAGGTGTTTCTGTCGGTTCCTGCCAGCTGCCATCAAGAAGCTTAACACTTTCAACAAGCCTTGCGTTTCCGATGCTGTCCGGTTCGCCCCACATCATGAAATCTTTCCCCTCATTGATATAAGCCATGACGGCTCCTCCCTGGTGCTCTTTCAACGGCATTTCTTCCGGCAGAAGCAATTTACCCGCAGATGCCGGTAATTTGTAATATTTAAAAAATTTATCCGATGGCAATGCGAGGGAATCTATTATAACTATTTCTTCAACTCTGCCGAGTGCATTTTCCGCAGAGACAAGCTGTCGTTCGAATTCCCTTACAGTTTCCGCTCCATTCCGTTTTGCCTTATCCACGTATTCCTTGAACTCCCCATATAAATCAGAAGCGGTATCAAAATCATAATTAAGGAATGCAAGACGTCCCAAATAAAGGTTTGCATCTTTCACTCCTCGCTTTTTTGCCTCAGAAAGCAACTTTTTAGCTTCTTCAAGATTTCCATCTTCAAGTTCACAGGCTCCTAATATATAAGAATACTGTGGAGAGCTTTTAATTTTCGAATTACTTGCAGCAGCTTTATCAAGCACTTTCCTTGCCTGCCAGTAGTCTCCCTCTAACAATAACTGACGGGCATCGTCAATTACATCGGCAAAAGACAACATTGCCGAGCAAACCATAAAAAATAAAAAATATATCTTTTTCACTTTTTTAACAATCCTGATTTCGAAACGAAAATAAAGCGGTTTGACATATGCCCACGCACGCTTTATGCGACAAAATTAGTTAAAAATAGTGATATTTCAAACCCCATATTCAACAACTACCGGCGTTTAGTGGGTATTTTTAAACTTTTTTTAGTAACTTTGCCAGCCTAAACCGTATTGAAACAACAAAACAAACTATAAATTTCATCTATATGAGCTTAAATATCATTGTACTCGCAAAGCAAGTACCTGATACCCGCAATGTAGGGAAAGACGCCATGAAAGCAGACGGCACAATCAACCGTGCCGCTCTTCCGGCAATCTTCAATCCTGAAGATCTTAATGCTCTTGAGCAGGCACTTAAACTAAAAGATCTATATCCAGGAAGCAAAGTAACTCTTCTCACAATGGGTCCTGCACGTGCTGCAGAAATCGTACGTGAAGGTATGTTCCGCGGTGCAGACGGTGGAATCGTCCTTTCTGACCGCGCTTTTGCCGGAAGCGACACGCTTGCCACTTCCTACGCTTTGAGCGCCGCAGTCCGCAAAATCGGAAATTTCGATATAATCATCGGAGGCCGTCAGGCTATTGACGGCGACACTGCACAGGTTGGTCCTCAGATAGCTGAAAAGCTCGGAATTCCTCAAATCACTTACGCTGAAGAGATCATCAGTGCCGACAATGGAGAAGTTGTGGTTAAGCGCCGCATCGAAAGTGGCGTTGAAACAGTAAAAGCGAAACTTCCTCTCGTAGTTACTGTCAATGGTTCTGCAGCTGATTGCCGCCCCAGAAATGCCAAGTCTCTTCAGAAATACAAATATGCCGCAGTGCCGTCTGAAGTTGCAAACGACGACGCAAAAAAAGCTTTTATCGAAAAACGTCCCTATCTCTCTATCGGGGAATGGAGCGCTTCTTCGGTAGATGCCGATCTCGCTCAATGTGGTCTTGCAGGATCTCCGACAAAAGTTAAATCTATTGAAAACGTAGTGTTCACTGCTAAAGAGGCTCGCAAAATAGAAAACAACGACGAGGAGCTCGAAGCACTGATTGTTGATCTCATCGCAAACCACACTATCGGTTGATACACCAGGGTTATTGATAAAATGCGGGCTTCGATCCCACATCTCAAAACTCATAACTCAAAACTAACAACTAAGAAAATATCTGAACTCAAATGGCAGACAAAAATAATCTAATCGTCTATTGCGAATATGAAGACGGCAAAGTGGCTGACGTAAGCCTTGAGCTTCTCACCAAAGGTCGTCAGCTTGCTGATAAGCTTGGGATCAAGCTTGAGGCAATTGTTGCGGGCGACAACTTGAAAGATATCGAGAAGCAGATCCTCCCTTACGGTGTCGACACTGTATATAAGTTTGAAGACGATCGTCTCTATCCTTATACTTCTCTCCCCCACTCTTCAATCCTCATCAATCTTTTCAAAGAGATCCAGCCGAGAATCGCATTCATGGGAGCTACTTCCATCGGTCGCGACCTTGGTCCGCGCGTATCTTCCGCTCTTCACAGCGGTCTTACAGCAGACTGTACATCTCTTGAAATCGGAGACTACACCGATGCAAAGACTGGAGCGGAATATAAAGATCTACTATATCAGATACGCCCCGCATTCGGTGGTAATATCGTTGCCACAATTGTCAATCCTGAATGCCGTCCACAGATGGCCACAGTGCGCGAAGGCGTGATGAAGAAGGAAGCTGTCGATTCCAACTATAAGGGGGAAGTGGTCAATATGGATGTAAACAAATACACCAAACCAGAAGACTATATAGTTGAAATAATCGACCGCCACGTTGAGAAATCAAAGGTAAACCTTAAAGGTAGCCCGATTGTAGTGGCAGGCGGTTACGGTGTGGGAAGTAAAGAGAACTTTGACCTTCTTTATAAACTTGCCGACACTCTCGGTGCTGAAGTTGGAGCAAGCCGTGCCGCTGTCGATGCCGGTTGGGCAGATCATGATCGACAGATAGGACAGACAGGCGTCACTGTACGTCCGAAATTATACATCGCATGCGGAATATCCGGTCAGATTCAGCACATAGCAGGTATGCAGGATTCTTCCATAATCATATCCGTGAATTCAGATCCTGACGCACCAATCAACACTATAGCAGATTATGTCATCACCGGCAAAATCGAAGATGTCCTCCCAAAACTTATCAAGTATTACAAAAAGAATTCAAAATAATGGCTAATTTCTATAATGACAATGATTCTCTGAAGCACCACCTCAACCATCCTATGATGGGCAAGATTGTGGAGCTCAAAGAAAGGAACTTTGCCGACGCTGACAAATATGACTACGCCCCTCAGAACTTTGAAGACGCCATGGACAGCTATGACCGCGTCCTCGAAATAGTGGGCGATATCTGTGCAAATGTTATCGCAGAAAATGCAGAGGATGTAGACCATGAAGGTCCGGTTGTAAAAAACGGTCATGTGGAATATGCCTCCGGCACTGCCCGCAATCTTGACGCCTGCCGCAAGGCAGGACTTATGGGCATGTCGATGCCACGTCGTCTCGGCGGACTTAACTTCCCAATCACACCCTACATCATGGCAGCAGACATGGTCAGCCGTGCTGATGCCGGATTTGAAAACCTTTGGGGGCTTCAGGATTGTGCCGAAACCATATATGAGTTTGCCGACGAAGAGCAGAAAATGAAATACATTTCTCGCGTTTGTGAAGGCGAAACCATGTCGATGGACCTTACTGAGCCGGATGCAGGTTCCGACCTTCAGTCTGTAATGCTCAAGGCTTCCAAGAAGGAGGATGGTTCTTGGGTGCTCAATGGAGTGAAACGTTTCATCACCAACGGTGATAGCGATATCCACTTGGTTCTTGCCCGCTCTGAGGAAGGTTCAAAAGATGGTCGCGGACTTTCGATGTTTATCTACGACAAACGTAAAGGTGGTGTCACTGTGCGTCGTATTGAAAACAAGATGGGTATCAAAGGCAGTCCTACTTGCGAACTTGTATATAAAGATGCCCCCGCTGAACTTGTCGGAAGCACACGCCTTGGGCTTATTAAATATGTGATGGCACTCATGAACGGCGCCCGTCTCGGCATCGCAGCCCAGTCTGTAGGTATCAGCGAGGCTGCCTATCGTGAGGCTCTGGCTTATGCACAGGAACGCACGCAGTTTGGCAAAGCCATCATCAATTTCCCGGCAGTAGCAGAGATTCTTTCTGTTATGAAAGCTAAACTCGATGCGTCACGAGCTCTTCTTTATGCTTGTTCACGTTTCGTGGATATGTATAAGATCTATGATGATATTGCCAAAGAACGTCCTCTGACAATAGAAGAGAAGAAGGAACAGAAATACTACAGCCGTCTTGCGGATGCTTTCACTCCTCTCGCAAAAGGTATGACTTCTGAATACTGTAACCAGAACACCTACGACTGTATCCAGATCCACGGTGGTTCAGGCTTCATGAAAGACTATACCTGCGAACGCCTCTATCGAGATGCCCGTATCACATCAATCTACGAAGGCACCACTCAGCTTCAGGTAGTCGCTGCTATACGCCACGTCACCACAGGCACATACCTCAACAAAATTCGTGAATTTGAAGCTATGGAAGTATGTCCTGAAGACGAAGCAATCAAGAATACACTCGTATTTATGACCCAGCAGTATGCTGACGCTGTTCAGGCGGTTATGGGTGTTGACGACTCTAAATTCCATGACTTTATGGCACGTCGCCTCGTAGAAATGGCAGGTCATATTATCATGGGATATCTTCTCCTTGAAGACACTCAGAGAAATGAGTCTTTCCGCAAATCCCTCATAGTATACGTAAAATATGGTCAGGCAGAAGTTGAGCGTCACGCTTCTTTCATAGGCAACTTCCAGCCCGAACAAATCAATGATTATCTCTACACAAACGACTGATAAACATTAGAGATATAAAAAAATAAGAGACTGTGCCCGGGCACAGTCTCTTATTTTTTAAGTATCTAAGCAATGGATTAAAGGCGTTTGATAACTATATCTTTCCATTCCACCTTGATACCACCGCCGTCATGGATCTGCAGAGCTATTCTACCATCAGCCTTACCTATTTTATCGTCGTGGAAATCGACCATTGGCTCTCCGTTTAACCAGGTCTGGACATGATCACCGACAACACGGATGCGCATTGTGTTCCATTCTCCCTCCTTGAGTATATTCTCTTTTTCATCCGGTATCTGCTGAAGCCAGCCACGCCCATAAGATTCATAGATACCACCAGTATCCTGACCCTGTGGAGCTACCTCAGTCTGCCAACCATGAACCTTTACAGGAGGTTCGATAAAGGAGCGGAAGAATACTCCCGAATTGCCATTGGCAAGCTGACGGAACTTAAGTGTCAGATCAAAATCCTTATAATAATCATTAGTGGCTAAATATCCGTATTGTTTGTCCGGACCACTCTCACATATTAGCAACCCGTCTTTTACATACCATTTTTCTGTGCCATAATTCGTCCATCCTTTTAGATCTTTGCCATTAAAAAGAGATTCGGGTTCACCTTCTTTCTTAGGCAGACGTTTAATCTTTATATTGCGGAAAGATGCCGGGTCGCCATGGTCCTGCAGACATATCACTCCGGTTCGGGCAAGACCATATTCGGGAGCATGGCTCCACTTGCCGCTATTCTTGCGGGCATACCAGTCATCGGTCCATGCCTCGAATTCGAGAATCTTCTGACCGTTGAGCCAATGTTCCACATGACCGTTATCAAAGACTATACGCGAATTGTTCCATTCCCCCTGCGGATTTACTTTTAATTTTGAATAGTCGGGCAGATGCATTGCATAATCCACACCGATCTTCTGCCATTCCTCGAGTTTGGTCGGCGCATTTTTCTTCTCCCAGCCTTCCACGTCTATTAGCTGATATTCAGGTCCCGTTACGTAAGGAACCTTGAAATATGGATTCTCTACTACATGGTAGAGCATTCCGCTGTTTCCTCCGTTTGATAGCTTCCAATCCCAGTCAAGAATGAAATTATCAAATTCTTTGTCGGTTACTATATATCCGTTTCCATCGCTGCCGGATCCCTTAGCCTGGATACATCCATCGACTACGTGCCAAGGCTCGGTAAGTGTGGTGCCATTGTAGTCTTTCCATCCGTTCATCGTATTGCCGTCAAAAAGAAGTTCCCATCCTTCGGAAATCTCTTTTTCTGTAAGCTTGTTGTGTTCCTTGGCGGCTACAGAAGCACCTGAGGCAAGCAGGAATATCATCCCCACTCCCAGAATGTTTTTTTGAATATTCATTTGTTTATATTTATTGTTTTACCCGTATGACGACTTCTTTCCGCCTCGAATATCACGTGGTGAGACTCGAGAGCTACGCTTATTGGAGAGATGAGAGTTGACTCAGGATCGAGCAATGATTCTATAAAATTACCTATCACCGCCATGTCTGCACCGCCGTGATGAGGAATCTTATTGAGATGTGAGAAATCGTAGGTTGATGTCTCTCGAGATCTAAAGTTTCTTGCCTTGATCAAATCGCCATAGCAGGAAATCTCGCCCAAAGTCATCTTAATTTCAATATTTCGGCAATCACGTTGTGTGAAGACATTGATAACAAGAGATATCAACATGCCGTTGTCCATCTCCATAGTGACAACCTGATTATCGGCCACATCATTGTCACAATGGTAGACACATCTTCCAAATCGACCGTTTTCCAACTCATGATCTATAACATCATCGATCATTTCGCCCGGAGCCGGAATAAAATTTCCAATCCAATCTCGCCTTCGCTTATAAAGATCGATCGCTGAATACGGACATTTATCCTCTACACGGCAATCAATACATCTTGATGCGCTTCCTTCCGGAGCATTCTCCTCCCTGAACCATTTCAGAGATCCTAACGAGGAGACTTTACAGCATCGTGCCTTTGAAATCCAAAGCAAAAAATCAAGATCGTGGCAACACTTGGCGAGAAGCATGGGATTATTACCTTTCTCACTGTTCATAGTGCCACGAACATAACTATGAGTATAGCGGTCTATCCCCACCTCCTCAGTGTGACAGATAGAAATGATATCACCAAATTTCCCCGAATCAATTAGGTCCTTGATCTTGGCAAAAAGTGGATGATGTCGTAACACATGGCAAACCGAGATCTGTAGCCCCCTCTCCTCTGCCTTCCGGGCTATTTCAACACATTGCTCGTATGTCTGAGCGATCGGTTTTTCCAACAATATATGATATCCGGCATCAATGGCGAGCATGCAATGTTCATAATGCAACTTCTCCGGGGTGCAGATTATAGCGGCATCTGCGACACGGGGAAGAGCAAAAAATTCCTTACAGCTACAAAACCGCATCTCCTCGGGGATTCCGAACTGATCTGCAAGAAAATCCCTCCTTACCTTATCAGGTTCCACCACAGCCACCGGTTCTGCCTTGTCGGGATTGATTTTGACATAATGCATATAGGTGCGCGCACGATTGCCGGCACCGATAAGCACTATCCTGACAGGTGGTTTCACATATGATATATCGTTATCAATCACTTTTTTACTTTCTTAGTTTTTATACTTTTCTTTCTATTGTCCTGAGCCTCTTTTGAAAGGTCGAGAACCCGGACGTTGCGGAATTTCACTCCAGCACCATGACCGCAAAAACTTATATAGCCCTCCTTGTTAAACAAACCGGGATGGTTCTGGTGGTCAAGTGTGTAAGGGTTTACCTGAGAGCCATCAGGAGCGACATTGTGACCCTTCACGGCATCACGGATATTGACATCGGTCACCACTTTACCGTCTACTGTGACCGTGATGTGATCACCTACCGCTTTAATCTCTTCAGTGTGCCACTGCTTGATTGGGCCGAAGTCGATATGCTCAGGTTCGAAGATGCCATAGACAGACCCATGGTTCTGATATGGATGAAGACCTGTATAGCCGTAAGGATAACCTTGATAAACCGGATCATCATGGTCAAGAATCTGTATCTCCATACCCTCATAAGCCGCGTCTACACCTGTAACATCTTTGCCTGTTCGGATTCCGATTCCGTTGTTTACTGCAGGCACATCAAAGAAAAACTCAAATCGGAAAATGAAATCGCTGTAGTTCTTCTTTGTGTAAAGATTGCCCTGACCGCCATATTGTGCGGTTACATATATAGTACCGTCTTGTGGGATATAGGCTGTGGTATTACCATGGAAATTCTCAAGGGAACGCCCATCGAACAAAAGTTCGAACCCTTGTTCCTTCTCCTCGTCAGAAAGAGTATATGTCGGGGTTGAGGGCAGGATTTCGTAATAGAAATTGCGGTATTCGAATTTTCCATTAAATTTCACATCTCCACTGACAGGAGCTTTCTTATCAGTGCCGGGAATTGTATTCAGCATTTCGTTCTGTGAAACAGGAATGCCGTCAATATCAATCGTAACACGATCATCTTGCATTCTGACATGAAGTGTGTTCCACCCCTCTGCAAGAGGCACTTTGTTATCGCCATGCAAGAATATAGCTTCATGAATGTTCCATTTGATTAGATCCATCCCTCTGAGTGTTGCCCAGCCTTCACCATAAGGTTTGAATTCAAGGTAAAGTTCAAAATTCTCCGGTTTGCCCGGCAGAGAGATAGAATTGTTGCATTCAGCCGGTTTTTCACCCTGTAAAGTCTTGAAACCACCTTTGCTGTCCCAGTCGGCAAGGAATCCCGTAACTCTATCTATTGAATATCCGGCGTCGGCATTCCCCTTGTCTTTCTGAGCCTGAAATACGGGTATTGTGCTTTCTGAAATCTTCTTCATGCTATCTCCCCTACGAAGGTAGGCATTTCCATTGAGGATATCCGTAAAGGTGGAGGCGGCATAAAATCCGGTGGTAGGATCATTGATCCAACTTGCGGCAAGCATTGCGGCAGGTAACGTAGGATACTTGGAGAGCGAGTTGATAATTAGTTTCTTTATGTCAGCGCCGGGATTCAGATCGAGTGCACGGCTATATAGGAAATAAGCATGCAATCCCTCTTGGGTAGACTTGTCTACGAGAGAAACATATCGTTTTAGAATCCTGTCTTTTTCTTCTTCAGAAGATTTGGCGGCGATATCATAAAGAATAGGTATCACCGCAGGATTTGAAATTTCGAGAAGAGCGTTCAGTGCAGCTTTCTTGTTCCCGTCCTCATATTCCTTGACAATAAGGTTGATAGCAGAATCATTTCCACATTGTGCAAGAAGTGGCAAATATAGAGATTTGTCTTTAGCGTTAGGTATACGTGGATAGATCAATTCATATTGCTTGTCTGCATCAAGTGGAGCTATAGCACTCTTCGCCGCTTGCTGGATCAAAGCGGTTGCCTCCCCTTTTGAAGCTTCGAGCATATTACATAAGTCTGGGAATTCCGAAGCAGTGGCAATACCGTCAAGAGCCCTATAGGCTGCATTTTTCACTGCCTGGTCTGAAGAATTTGTCAACTCCACTGCTTTAGTGTACGCGTTGTGAAGATGGCGGGTGGAAGCGAGAGCTAATGCAGAACAAACCGTTGCCGGGTTTCCCGAGTCAAGACTCTTAAGCACCCCGTTGTTGATGTTGCCATTGAAGGAAAGGAGTGCATTATAAGCGATATTGGCTTTATCACCCCCTTTATTAAGTTGGCAAAGAAGAGCTTCAAGAGCCTTCTCTCCACCAATTTTTGAGGCTGCCTCAACGGCTGCCTGAGAAAGAACGGGATCCTCACTGTCAATAGCGCCACACACAAGTCCGATTTGATCCGTGGCATGAATATTGCCGAGCCATCTGATCACATCGGTCTTTGATGCCGGAGACAATTTATTATATTTATTGGCAACTTCTTCCACGATATTTTCTCCACACGAGCCCAGAGAGTTCAAAAGTGCAGTATGGCGGTATTCCGCATTGTTGTCGCTCAAGGCGGTTATTACATTCTTCGTCGCGTTTTTAGGATCACTTTTAAGCAGAAGACGCAATCCGGCACATCTGATCGATTGATTCTTGTCTTTTATGAGTTTTTTAGACTCCGAAACTACGGTTCTGCTTTGTCCGAGATTATTTAGTAGTTGGAGGTAAGGATCTCTGTTGACCTCCGCAGAAAGAGCCTTTACAGAAGCCTCAGTGCCGCATACAGAAAGTGCGTTGAGTGCCGCCTCCTTCACATCAGAATCTTTAGAGCCTATCCATTTCAGAAGTTGTGGCTCTACATCTTTCAGTTTGCGGAAATAAGCAAGATATGCCAGATCTGCATCAGGGGCAGGTGCGTTGTTGATCATCATGCTTACCTTATCGTCTATCCCCTTAATCTGCGCAAGACCCTCGAGGGCACCCACACGAAGATAACTATCGCCGAGCAATCCGGCGTATAGAGGAAAATCCGACGGGGTGGCGAGCTTGGTAATCTGCGATAAAATAAAGTAACGGTTGGGGTTGTCGGAGCAATCCGCGAATGCTTTTACGAGCGCATCATGAATCGGCTTACGCAATGACTCTTGTCCGGATGCAGAAACATAGTTGACTATTCCGTTGATAGCATATTCAGGTTTTGAATTATCTGCTTCAGAAGCCGGGCGTAACATTGAAGCAAGTAGATTTATACCGGTCTCACCCGTTTCCGCCATCTCTTTCATAATCCTGTTGTATGTTTTCGATGTTGCTGCGGGAAGCTGGGCAATACCATCGGCGACAACAGTTTCCGGCTTACGGTTGCGACTGTCGGTCTGTGCCATAATTCCGTCGCAAATAAGTAGCATCAGCGACAGAAGCAATATTGAAATGAATATTTTTTTCATGGGTATGGTTTCGAAAGAAAATAAAAAATAGGTTAATCTGCTCTCTTAAATTTTCCATCCTCCGCGCATTGGCTGGTTGATAAGAGCATTAGCGGCATCATCTCCGATGAATAGTTGTGTCGCAGGATCAAAGGCAAGCTCAGTTCTGCCGAGACGAATGGCAACGGCTGCCTGATTTACAAGCGTACAGCTGTGGTGACCGTTCACTTCGTTCAATGCGAATTTCTGACGGTTGTGTATGCAGTCTATAAAATCTGTGCGCTGCGGCTCCGGATCAGGGAGCTCTGCAATCTTGTTCATCACATCCGGGATAGTGCATTCAAAGCCCTGGAATACTTTTCCGTTCGGACCCTCGATATAGGGCACCTTCCCTTTGCTTTCATATCCCTCCCCTTCAAGTATGATCTCACACCCGTCGGCATATGTATATCTTATCTTACGCCAAATACCCACGGCATCGCTGTGTTGCTGAGGAGCTTCGACCTCAATCTTAACCGGAAATTCATTGTCTTTGCCCAGAAGATACTGGATTGGATCGAGATAGTGTTGCCCCATATCTGTAAGTCCGCCCCCGTCATAATCCCAGTATCCGCGGAAAGTCTGGTGGGTGCGATGTGCATTATATGGCTTGTAAGGGGCCGGGCCGAGCCACATGTCATAGTCAAAATATTCCGGAACCGGCTCCGGCGTTAAATGGTCTTTGCCAACCCAGAAAAATTTCCATGCAAAACCTGTTGCACCGCTGACAGTAAATTTAAGAGGCCAACCGAGCAGCCCGCTGTCTATAAGCTTCTTTAGAGGTTTGACTTCAGTACCGAGACCATAGAATGTATCCTTAAAACGGAACCAGGTGTTCAAACGGAACACCCTATTATATCTTTCCATAGCCTCTACTACACGTTTGCCCTCACCAATTGTGCGCGTCATGGGTTTCTCACACCATACGTCTTTTCCCGCTTTGGCTGCTTCAACAGCCATTATACCATGCCAATGGGGAGGGGTGGCTATGTGAACCACATCAACGTTGGGATCATTTATAAGGTCACGGAAATCGGTGTAAGGAGTCACATTTTCACCAAATTTATCTTTGGCTGCCCTGACAGCGGAATCAAGATGCTTGCGGTCGACGTCACAGACAGAGACAAGACGACAACTGTCATCGCTGGTAAAGTGATAGGAGCTCCGCCCGATGCCTCCTACTCCAATTATTCCTTTAGTGAGCTGATCGCTCGGAGCCACGTGTCTTGTTCCGCCAAGCACTTTGCTCGGCACAATTGAAAACAAACCTATGGCTCCCAAAGATTTAATAAACGTTCTTCTTCCAATGTCCATGATAAGTCGGTTGTTAGTTTTTCGGATATTATTGGATCTGAATCGGTTAACTGAATATATCGAACAAACTTATCAACATTATCCGCACATTCACAAAAGGAACCGCATAAAACGTATAAAAATAAATAAGTCCGGATCGTTTAGAATAATCAACTTCAAATCCTTTTGTCAATAAATGATTCCAATGAAGTTGTTTCGACTTTTTTCTTTTCCAAGATTTCATCATATTTTTGAGGTGATTTTGAAACTTGAAGAGGAGTTTAGCGTGCCAAACGACCGATGAAAGATTCAAAAACGACCGGAAAGATGGCAAAAGATTGGAAAAGAGGTCTTTTTAATGTAAAAAGCCATAAGAAAATCAATCTCCGTAAAAAAGTTGAAACAACTTCATAGCTTTCACTTTAGTTTCATTGCCAGTTGGTAAACACTTTGTAAAGATAAGGTATAATTTCCTTATATGCAAAATAATTGTAATAAAAACGTCTTAGAAACTGTTTAAATTTATTTGCCGAAGGAATTGAGAGGATTTGTCGAGCATATTTTTGATATTTTATGATGGAGTTATGGGGTTCCATAATGACTGAATAAATATCATAAAGATGTCGGCAAAGACCTCTATGACAAGACAAAATAAATTTTAAACAGTTTCTTAGATGAGAATTAGCACAACGACAGACCGTCGCAAGCATTAACAAAAGGATAATCACCCCTTAAATTTTTAAACTGCTTATCCACATTATAACATGCTGATAATAAACAATTATAGGTGTGCATTGTGGAGCACACCTATAATTATCAATCAATTCATTCATAACAAATTGATCTAACAGTTCAAAATAATGCTAAATTCTAAACAAAAATAGACGCTGCACAGACAAGAATATATATCATTGTCATCGCTTCAATAAAAATAACGACATCTACTGGACGATAGTAAAACTTTTTACCATTAAAACTTGCCACACGTTTCCTGTCTGTAGCGCCCGGCACTGTGCAGCCGAACCAGTAACTGATAATCAACCTACCTACTACATAGAAAATCCCACCGCATAGACATCCTATCACTGTGCCGGCAAGAAGATCCCCGGGATAATGAACACCCAGATAAATTCTCGAATAACAATTAACGATTGCCCAAAAAACGATCGCGACTGTAAATCTCCAACGACGGAATAATAACGAAGTCAAAGTTGCAAGAGCAAAAGTATTTGCAGCATGACATGAAGGGAAACTGAATCCCCCGCTTCTATAGCCGTCTACGATATGCACAAGATGTGAAATAGGATTATTCAGATTAGCAGGCCTCAGTCGTTCGAATATTGGCCTCAACACTGAGGCTGTCATTTGATCCGCAGCAGTGACAGCAAGACCAGACATGACAGCCATTACAAGCGTGGTTTTCCATCCATAAGCTTTGTACATAGCATAGACTAATGACAAATACATCCCTATCCATATCAACTTACCTGTAGCCATTTTCATGGCTATATCCCAGAAAAGATTGTTGCGGGAGTTAAACCAAAGAAATATTTCGGTATCAAGATTTATGAGATATTCACCCATTATATTATAATTGTTAGGTCTTTTTAAGATAAAAAGCCATAAGAAAATCAATCTCCGTAAAAAAGTTGAAATGAGGTTGTTTCGATTTTTTTCTTTTTTAAGATTTCGTCAGGTTTTCGAGGCGATTTTGAAACTTGAAGAGGGAGTTTAGCGGGCTAAACGACCGATGAAAGGTTCAAAAGCGACCGAAAAGATGGCGGAAGATTAAAAAAGAGGTCTTTTTAAGATAAAAAGCCATAAGAAAATCAATCTCCGTAAAAAAGTTGAAACAACTTCAATGACTTCTTCCATTGAGGTTGCAAAAATAGACAAAAAAAAAGACAAATAGACCATCTTATTTAATAAAAAAATACCTTTTTATAATTTTTACTTCGATTTAACTTAGAAAGATGGTTTTGACTTTTTATTTACTGAGATTGATTTTATAATTTAATCCTACTTACCAAAGGCATTTACAATTGACGCTCAACGAAAAAGGTGCCGTTTAAATCAGCACCTTAAAATAAAGTTATTTATTTTTCTTATTTTTCTTCTTGTTTTTCACTTTATCCGTTTTGATCTTGTCGGCATCTATAAACATTCCTTCACGTGAAAGAAGATTGTCAAGATTTGCAACACCAAGAGCACCTAAGGCTGTTGCGACAGCTGTGTATTCCTGATATTCAGGAATGTGTTTGTTAAACAAATCTCTTTCTGTATGCCAAATCTCACCGTAATTGAAATTATAGCCCTTGAAATCACTCTCATTGAACCCATAGATCGGCACTCCTTCCACATAAAACACCATCGCATCCGTACCACCGGCTTGAGTAGGTTTCACCCTTGGCTTCGCCACACTCACTTCAAAAGGATATTCGTCATTGATCCTCTTGATCGGTGCAGTCGCCTTTTCAATATCTTCTTTCATGGCAGCCGGCACTCTCATTCCAACGGGAGGCGTAGGACCACCGTCGCGATTAAACATCATCGAAATATTCTTGAGTTCATCTTTATGGTCTTTCACGTATGCTTTCGCCCCCAACAGTCCGAATTCCTCTCCTGCAAATGCAATGAATCTTATCGTGCGTTTAGGCTTTGCGCCCGACATTGCAAGAAGTCTTGCAGTTTCAAGCATAGGTCCGATACCGGTGCCGCAGTCTATTCCTCCGGTAGCCACATCATAGGAATCAAGATGACCGGTCACCAATACATATTCGTCAGGAAATTCCGTACCGGGTATTTCAGCAATGATATTGTGATATTTCACAGGACCCAACTTAAAGAAATTTCTTATATCAAATTCAAGTTCAATATCCCTACGTTCCTTGACCATCTGCTCAATCTTAGCAAACTGGTGTTCATCAAGCAGAATCTCTGGTTTTGTGGGGAGGCTATCGAATGTTGTAGTCGAATCGTTTACCAATGAACGGTCATACAATGCACGGATAGGTACTTTTGCGCTTTTTACAAACCCAAGGACACCGGCATCAAGCATCTCCTTATAAAATAAAGCAGGCTCTTCTTTATAAGGTTGCATTTCGTGGTTTGTACCCTTTTCCCAATTCTCTGTCATCAATGAATCGTTTTTATGAGCGATCACATCATTCTCCGCCCTGACAGCTGCACGTATCGAATCCCCTTTAGCACTTTTATCAATAGGCCAGCCGTTGACACTTGTACCCGAAATTAAAACCCATGCGCCTTTCAAACGATGTTTCATTCGTTTAAACTGATTCATATCTTTGGGTTCTATCAATACATGTCCCTTTTGAACCCCATGAGTACCGGAAGTGTAAGATGGTGTTGCGAAATGCAAAGTCATTCCATCTTCTCCGGCATGAAGTTTTCCGAACCAAGCACCCCGGTTAAATCCCACCGGAACTTCGCCAGCCTCTTCTTTCCATGCTTTAATTCCCAATTTTCCATATTCCCTGATAAGCCAGTCGGCTGCATTTTCATATGCATCAGAGCCTATGGGACGACCCCCGAAACGATTATTGAGAACGTCAAGATGATGCATCACCTTATTATCGGTTGTGCCGATCTCAATGATTTTGGAAATCACCTCTTCATTAGAAACGGGAGCTTGCCCCGTAGCCGGTAAAAACATTCCGAATGCCATTGCGGCGAAAATCAAACTGTTTTTCATGATGTGGATTTTGATTTATTATTAATCATATCCCTTAATCGACCGAATATTTATATTTATCCGGTTCCCAAATCCCTTTTGTTACAAAGTTAGTAAAAACCATCCACTTTCCCAACAAATTGCACTAAGAAGTAATTTAAACTTTTTTCGAAGAATGATTTTATCATGAGAGACAAATCTTAACATAGAAGTAGTACATTTGTGCGTCTTCTATCTATAATTGAAGAAATAACCATGTGCCTCACAGGGTTTTATACGTTGTGCAATATATCAAAAAAGGGATGCCGGAGACCGACATCCCTTGAGATTGCCTTTTAGCGAAAACAATCTCTTTTCGCGTCGCTGACACAGCCAACGCGATTAACACCGGCGACTTTCACAAGCAGCCGGCATTGCCTACTTACTACAAATTCATAAATATAATCAGGAAATTTATCATTTCCCAAATTTATATTATTTTATATCAATAAGATATCCATTCAAAGATGAAGATTAATTCATGACGCCCTCACTATTTATCTATATTGTGAAACAATATTTATTCTATCTATATTAATGAGGGATAAACGGTGTCTGAATAATCATACAACTCTAATGATACCTGATTTAATAGATTGCAAATATTTCTTTTACATAGAGATCAATGCATACCGACTTGACCTATGGACCCCTCTCATACGACTTCCGGATGCCTCCGGATTCTTACTATATTAGTCTACAGATATATAAAAATGGAAAACGTGGGAGTCTGTATCTGTTGCCCGTCCGACGCATCAGGCTCTCGCATTGCCATTCCTGTCAGGACGAACAACGAAGAAACCCACGCCGATAATATTATATAGTTCTTCTGTTTTTCTTTTAAAAGAAAAACAGAAGAAAGAATATAACATACCCATGAGCATCTATCGTTGCTATGTTTCTTTGACAGGAATTTTGAATTTGCGAGATTCAGATGCATCAAAAAACAAAGCGCATGATAAACGCCTTCCTTATATGTCTTGAAACCCACCCCGCCATGTCCCACAAAATGCCGAGACACTCCGGCGTGGTTTTCAATCACAAAATTAAACAATCGAATATTTATTTGCAAGAAAGTTTGCAATATTTATCAAAAATAATCCCTTTCAATAAAGGGACAAACGGCAGTTTTACAATATTCTTAGAAACTGTTTAAATTTATTTGTCGAAGGAATTGAAATGATTTGTCAGGCAGATTTTTGATATTTATGATTCGGAAGGATGTTTCGGAAGTGTGAGGTAGAGGAGAAGCCAGCCCAGGAACCCCGCGAGGAAAGAGCCTACGAGAATACCGAGTTTGGCGTTATTCAAAAGTTGTGAGAGATAGGGATCGCCTGTCCCAAAAGAAAGATTTGCAATGAATAAGGAAACCGTGAAACCTATGCCTCCCAGCATGGATATAGCCGCCAATTGCTTATAGTTGCAATCTTCAGGCATCGATGCCCATTTGAGTTTTATACATATCCAGGTAAACAGAAAAATACCGAGGAATTTACCCAAAACCAATCCCAAAATAATAGCCGGTGCCACGCCATGGAAAAGAGCATTGAACTGTAGATCCCCGAAATAAATTCCCGCATTGGCAAATGCAAATAGAGGGACAATTATATAGTTTACTACAGGATGAAGAGAATCCTCCATGTCTTGCAAAGGAGAAATAACCTTATCAGATGCAGATTCGATCTCTTTCAACCAGTTCATTTGATCCTTATTGAGGATGGTCCTGCTCGTAAGCCTTTCCTCATCTTCTTGAGTGAAATATCCGATATTCTTTCTTATTGTCTTAACATATTTTTTCGGAGCATAAACGGGTTTCGCCGGTACGCAGAAAGCTATCAAGACTCCGGCTATCGTGGGATGGATACCTGCATTAAGGAAAAGGAACCATATAAATGCACCTATTCCAAGATAAAACACCTTACTCTGAATTGACAATTTACCACCCAATGCCAAAATCCCAAGCAATACGGCAGCGATCAGAAGCATCCAATAATTGATGTGCGAACTATAAAAAATTGCAATAACAAGTATGCCCCCTATGTCATCAACCACGGCAAGAGTGGTCAAAAAAATCTTAAGACTTATCGGCACACGGTTTCCCAACATGGCAAGCACGCCTAAGGAGAAAGCGATATCTGTAGCCATAGGGATAGCGGCACCTCCTATATAATCCGTGTCGTGGGCAAGCAGAAAGAATATAAGCACGGGAATGCCCATTCCTCCGATAGCGGCAACTATCGGAAGAAGGGCTTGACGAAATGATGACAATTCACCTACAAGAATTTCGCGCTTTATCTCCAGTCCAACAGAGAAGAAGAAAACAGCCATTAGGGCATCATTTATAAACGCCATTATGCTCATCGGATGTCCGTGGTGGCTAAAGAGATTAAAGTCTCCTACCTGAAGTGCCATTTCATGAGTCCATAAAGAATTATAGAAATCATGAAGAAACGGAAGATTGACAACCAATAAGGCAAGAGCCGTTGCAACAAGCAACACGTTACCTCCGTTGGTAAGATTCTTTATTGTTTTCCTCGCGGTGTAGAATACGTTTGACATAGCACATAAATT
The DNA here is from genome assembly GCA_910583795.1 of uncultured Muribaculaceae bacterium. Taxonomy (GTDB): domain Bacteria; phylum Bacteroidota; class Bacteroidia; order Bacteroidales; family Muribaculaceae; genus Lepagella. Next base: position 6,773 of record CAJTZQ010000005.1, on the reverse strand, counting down.
TCTTACGACATTTCCCTAAACTCTAAACCCTCAACCCTAAACTCTAAATCCTAAACCACTCAAGCAGGATTCAACGTTCCCCTTCCGTCAAGGAGTTTGAAGAGCTGCTCACCGGCAAGTTTCGTGTTCACCTTATTTACAACGTCAGTGACCGTACCGTCATGGTCACAGACGAATGTTGTACGCACGATTCCCATATACTCTCTCCCTGCCATTTTTTTCAACTGCCATACACCGGCTGCCTGACAAAGAGTGGTATCTGTGTCAGCAACAAGAGGAAACGGCAAGCAGTGCTTGTCTATAAACTTCTTATGGCTTGGCTCGGAATCCTTGCTTACGCCTATCACCTGATATCCCATCTGGAGGAATGTGTCATAATTATTTCGGAAGCTTATAGCCTCAGCCGTACATCCCGGAGTATTATCTTTGGGATAGAAATATATGATAAACTTCATGTTTTCAGGAAACGAAGACAATTTGATTTCATTTCCGTTAGCATCTTTCCCGAGAATATCGGGCATTTTGTCACCTATGTTCATAACTTTATTAGTTGAAAATTTTATATTATTTTAAAGTATAATAATCGAATACAATACATGATTCATAGCATATGACGCATAAGCACCATAATTTATAAACCAATTAGACAATTAGCAATTACTAATTTTTAATTGCTAATTGTCTAATAAACGTTTAAATTGTTAATCAAGTTTATTCAGGCTAAATCAAGTTTAATCAAGCCTAATCCAGTTTCAGCACCGCGAGGAATGCCTTTTGAGGCACTTCTACAGATCCAATCTGCTTCATCCTCTTCTTGCCCGCCTTCTGCTTCTCAAGAAGTTTCCTTTTTCGGGAGATGTCACCGCCATAACACTTTGCAGTCACATCCTTACGGACTGCCTTGATAGTTTCCCTTGCTATGATCTTGGCTCCGATCGCCGCCTGGATAGCTATATCAAACTGCTGACGTGGAATCAGCTCCTTCAACTTCTCACACATTCTCCTGCCGAATCTCACGGCATTGTCGGCATGCGTGAGTGTGGACAGTGCATCTACGCTTTCACCGTTAAGAAGTATATCAAGTTTCACAAGCTTGGATTCACGGAAATCATGCAGATGATAGTCAAATGAGGCATAACCCTTAGAGATAGACTTCAGTTTGTCATAAAAATCTATCACGATTTCACCGAGCGGCATGTCGAAAGTGATTTCCATACGGTTTCCTGAAATATACTCCTGTTTTATCAGCTCCCCTCTCTTACTGAGACATAGAGTCATAATCGGACCGATATAATCAGCCTGGGTGATAATAGTGGCGCGGATATATGGTTCTTCTATATGATCAATAAGAGTGGCTTCCGGCAATCCCGAAGGATTGTGCACCTCGGTCACGTTCCCCTTCTTATCGTATACCTTATATGATACGTTCGGCACAGTTGTGATGACATCCATGTCGAACTCACGTCCAAGGCGCTCCTGAATAATCTCCATGTGAAGCAAACCGAGGAAACCGCAACGGAATCCGAATCCGAGCGCAGCCGATGATTCCGGTTGGAATGTAAGCGACGCATCATTGAGCTGAAGTTTCTCAAGAGAAGCGCGAAGATTCTCGAAATCCTCCGTCTCGATAGGATAAACGCCGGCAAACACCATAGGCTTGACCTCCTCAAATCCGTCAATCGCAGAGTCACATGGATTGTCTACATGAGTAATGGTGTCTCCCACCTTAACCTCCTTCGAAGTCTTGATTCCGGAAATGATATATCCCACATTCCCGGCTGAAAGTTCTTTCCGGGGAGCCATATCGAGTTTCAAGACCCCGATCTCATCGGCATGATACTCCTTTCCTGTTGAGACAAACTTTACAAAATCATTTGTCTTTAAAACGCCATTTACAATCTTGAAATAAGCTATGATACCTCTGAAAGGGTTAAATACGGAGTCAAAAATAAGAGCCTGCAAAGGTGCGTCGGGATCACCCTCCGGAGCGGGAACTCTTTCTACAATAGCTTTCAACACATCGTCGATACCCATACCCGTTTTCCCGCTGGCACGGATTATGTCTTCCCTGTCGCATCCGAGAAGATCCACAATCTGGTCTTCAACCTCATCCGGTTTAGCACTGTCGAGGTCACATTTATTTATCACAGGTATAATCTCCAGGTCATTGTCTATAGCCATATAAAGATTGGAAATAGTTTGTGCCTGGATACCTTGAGAGGCATCCACAATAAGGAGCGCACCCTCGCATGCCGCGATCGAACGTGACACTTCGTATGAAAAGTCCACGTGCCCCGGAGTGTCTATAAGGTTGAGAACATATTTTTCACCATCAAGTTCGTAGTCCATCTGTATGGCATGACTCTTGATTGTTATGCCTCGCTCGCGCTCCAAATCCATGTCGTCGAGCACCTGTGCCTCCATATCTTTGGCGGCTACCGTGTTGGTTCGTTCAAGCAATCGGTCGGCAAGTGTGGATTTGCCATGATCGATATGCGCTATGATGCAAAAATTGCGTATATTTTTCATCTTTCTTATTTTACTGCAAAGTTAACAAAATTTTTTCAAAAAAATTTATATCGTCCCCATACACAATCAACATCCACAAAATCAATTCATTTCAACATAGTACCAAGCATTAACAACTATTATTTCATACTTACTACTTATATTTTTTCACTACTATGTATTGCATAGTACTAAATTTATTTATAACTTTGCATCGTCAATCAGAAAGGATAGCCTTCCACTTCCTTAAGATGACAAACTTTCACATTCTTGCTTCATCATCCTAATGATGCTGCCAAAACAAAAACAGAAGTCATTTAAACTTTTTTCTTTTTTAAGATTTCGTCAGATTTTCGAGGCGATTTTGAAACTTGAAGAGGGAGTTTAGCGGGCTAAACGACCGATGAAAGGTTCAAAAGCGACCGAAAAGATGACGGAAGATTGAAAAAGAGGTCTTTTAAACTTAAAAAGCCATAAGAAAATCAATCTCCGTAAAAAAGTAGAAATGACTTCATATTCAAAAACATTCCATTCAACTCTATCAAAATTATGAAAACTGCTTTATTGTTAACTTCAACGCTGATGCTCGCAAGCAGCTCTACCATTTTTGCTCAGGAACTGGAGCCCGATTCCATCGAAGGATCGTATTATGATCTTGAAGATCTTATTGTCGTGGCTGACAAACCGATTGTTCAGACAGATGGTGCCAAACTAACCTACAACCTTGAAGAAGATCCTTCCACAAAAGGCAACACTCTCCTCGATGCTCTCAGAAAAGTGCCGATGGTGAGTGTTGACGGAGAAAACAAGATCCGTATCAACGGGCAAGAAAATTTCAAAATCTACGTAAACGGTAAAGAAGACCCTTCTCTCACAGCAAACTATGACCAGATATTTAAAGCTATGCCCGCCGACGCCGTTGTTAAAATCGAAGTGATAACCGAACCCGGGGCAAAATATGACGCTGAGGGCACCGCCGGAATTCTCAACCTTGTAACGGTCACCAAAAATTCCACAGACGGCTACTCCGGCTCGGTCGAGGCAAGCTTCTCTAAAATGCAGACAGGCGGTGCTGTGTATGGAAGAATGAAAAAAGGGAAACTCTCAATGAGTGCAAATATTGACTATGCCAATAGCACACTGTTCCCGCAACATACCGAAAGCACCCCCACCTCAATCAATTATGAGTCAACGGATGCAAGGTATCAGACAAACTCTCTCAAACAAAGAGTGAAGTATAATTATTTAGGTGGCGGAATCAACATGTCTTATGATCTTACCGACAATGATCTTGTCACTCTCAATACTAATATACATTCCGTACATGCTTATCTCAAAGACAACAAATCCATTTTTTCCAGTTCAACATACAACGATAAGCATGAACTGACAGGAAAAATGTCAAGATATGTAGACGCAGATGTTGTAAATACAGGAGTAACCGCAGGGACGTCTTGGCAACACAATTTCAATGACGACGGACATAAGACCATTCTATCCTATCTCTATAACCACGGTTACCATAAATTGGCTGCCGACTTCATAATGTTTGAATCTTACGGTGATATTTTGGCAGACCCTTTCGAAAGAATGGACAATCGAGGCTTCAACAACGAACACACTCTACAGTTTGACTATATCAATCCGTTCGGCAGCGACCGGTTCCTCCTTGAATCCGGTGCGAAAGCCGTGTGGAGACGCAATGACGCCAATTCTTACGAACTCCTGGGCAAAGACGAAGCTTCAGCGGTGGAATCTCCCGCTGACCGTTCTGATCTGACCCAGATTCAAGATATTTATGCCTCCTATGCCTCATTTACAGGCAAGTTCAATTCATTATCGATAATTGCCGGGCTACGCTACGAACACACCAGAATGGGTATTGATTTTCACGCCGGAGATAATCCCGACTTCATAAACCATCTCAATGATCTGGTGCCCAATGCTGCGATATCTTATATGTTCTCCCCTGCTTCCAATCTGCGTTTTGCATATCAGATGAGAATCTCCCGCCCCACTCTCAATCAAATCAATCCGTTCCGGCAGAACTACATCCCGAATTATGTGGAGTCAGGAAATCCCGACCTGTCGAACGAGCGTGCCAACAAAATATCGCTCACATATTCCAATTTCGGCAGAGTGTTTGGCGGCAACATCGGTGTGGAGTATTCCACTATCGACAATGCAATCGCCCACAAATATTTTATGGAAGGGAACACATTTTGCGATACTTATGCAAATATCGGACATGAACGGAGTCTCGCATTTTTCGGATTTCTCAACTGGACTATAGTCCCAAGAATGCAATTTTCTGTCAATGCGCGTCTAACACGACAGATGTTCTCTTCCCCTGAAGAAAACCTGAGTAATGCAGGTTGGAATCTCAACTACGGCGCCAACTGGAACTATTCTCTTTCATCAGGATTTAAATTTAATGTTTATGGCGGTCAGAACACTCGCGGTTATCATCTCGACGGCTACAATAGCGGATGGCACTACTATGGGTTCGGAATAAGCAAAAGTTTTCTTAAAGACGATGCCCTGACTCTTACGGTAAATGCCAACAATTTCTTACAGAAACGTAACATCTACAAATCTGTCACGGCGATAAAAGGATATTATTCTACTTTTGAAAACAAAAACGAGAACTGGAATGTCGGCATATCTCTCAGCTGGAGATTCGGCTCGCTGAAAAGCGACGTCAAGAAAACTGCCGTTTCAATAAGCAACGATGATAAATCTTCTGTAAGTGGCAACAATGGTGGTTTTTAAACCACCCTCGAAAAAGTTATTATCAAAATGTCACAAAATATAAATTTTCACGTAATTAATATAACGGGGCCATTCCGATAGAATGGCACTCCTCACTCCAAACTTGATTTATGACCGAGAAAACTAAAACATCCGACTCAAACATCCGTTCGCAGATGAGAAAAGGGATACTCGAATATTGTGTCCTCCTGCTTCTTAACAGACAGAGGGCATACCCTTCCGACATCATCAACGGACTCAGCGAGGCTTCCCTCATTGTGGTGGAAGGAACCCTCTATACTCTTCTCAACCGCCTAAGGAAAGAAGGGAAACTCAACTATGAATGGGAAGAAAGTCCCAAAGGCCCCCCACGCAAATACTATTTCATTACCGACACAGGGAAAGAGACCCTCGCCGAAATGTCGGCTGCTTGGGATGAAATAGTAGCAAACGTTAACCATTTTAGAAATCTTCAATAATCATCTTGCGGCATAATTGTGCCCTAAACTTAACCCATAATGAAAAAGACATTCAATATCAACGTCGCAGGGTTCCCCTTCACTATCGACGACGACGCATATACCCTCCTTAGCGACTATCTCGACACAATTGAACACGCGTTTGCGAAGCAAGATGATTCGCGTGAACTCGTAAACGACATTGAAAGCCGTATCGCCGAACTTCTTCTCGAACAGACTTCATCGGGAAGTGCGATCGTCACGGCGCAAGACGTGGAGCAAGTCATCCGTCGCGTCGGGCAGCCTGAGGAAATGATCGAGGAAGATGAAACCATCTCTATCGACAGCGAAAAAATGGAATATAAAGAAACTGTCACCCCTCCCCCCTACATTCCTCCATTGCCGAAACAGAAGAAAAAATTATACCGCGACCCGCAGAATGCAATGCTCGGTGGAGTATGTGCCGGATTGGGATACTATCTCAATGTCGATCCAACGGTGGTGAGGCTGCTCACTGTGCTTCTCACTGTGTTATCAGTGGCAACAATGGGAATAGCATATCTTATCCTGTGGATAGTAGTGCCTGAGGCGCGTACACCATACGAGAGAATGCAAATGATGGGAGAGCAACCGACCGTGGAAAACATTGGAAAGACAGTCACAGATAATTTCCGCGAGGAAAATTCTCAAAACGTTCAATCGGCCACCCCTCCCAGATCAGCAAATTTCGGAGATTCTTTAGCCTCTTTTTTTGGCGCATGCGCTAAAATATTGGTGATTCTCGGTCTTATAATCGCAATCCCTTTACTGATAGCAATGGTCATCGGACTTGTGGGTTGTGTATTCACACTGATAGCTTTCAGCACAAGCTGGGGTTGGACGTTATTTGGAGAAGCTGCTCCGGAGTGGTATGCTGAAGCCGGCACAATCCCTGTTTGGGGAGTGGTATGTGGAATAGGTTGTATCCTCGCTCTTGGCATTCCACTTTATCTTCTTATAAGCAATGGTTCGGTAAATTTTGAGGCTGACCAGTCTCGGCTAAGCCGCTAATTGAGC
>CAJTZQ010000004.1:24340-86616 GCA_910583795.1 uncultured Muribaculaceae bacterium | reverse complement strand
AGATGCCGGCAAAGACCTCAATGACAAGACAAAATAAATTTTAAACAGTTTCTAATAAATGGGAAGATTACTCGCCATAGATTATGGAAGGAAACGGTGTGGAATTGCCGTGACAGATGTATTAAAGATCTGCGCCAACGGTTTGCCCACTGTGCGGACTTGTGACTTGATGCAGTTTTTGAAAGATTATTGCAATAAAGAGCAGGTGGATAAGATTATAATAGGGGAGCCTCGTGACATGCAAGGTAATCCAAGTGAAAGCATGCGTTACATTGAACCGTTCTTACGCATACTAAAGAAGGAATTGCCGGATAAGCCGATTGTAATGGTGGATGAGAGATTCACTTCTTCTATTGCCCACAGAGAGATGCTTGCGGGAGGATTCTCGAAAAAACAGCGACAGGAGAAGGGTAGGGCAGATGAAATGGCGGCTGTTATAATTCTGACCGGTTATCTTGAATCAATGCATAATATATAATTCATAATGCATAATTCATTGCGGATTGATCAGAGTAGTCAAATTTAAAATGTGAAAATAATAAGGAATTAGTCGGAATATTCAAAATTCAAATAATAGAGAATTAATCGGAATATTTAAAATTCAAAATAATAGAGAATTAGTCGAAATATTCAAAATTCAACATTCAAAATTCAAAATTATAAAAGCGCCGGATTCCATCGTCATGGATTCCGGCGCTTTTGCCTTTTGCCGAGTGGCAATTACTTCTTTGCACGGTTGCCGTAGCGGCTGCGGAATTTGTCCACACGACCAGCTGTATCGACGAGTTTCTGTTTGCCGGTAAAGAATGGGTGAGATGAAGAAGTGATTTCAAGCTTTACAAGAGGATACTCTTTGCCGTCAATCTCGATAGTCTCACGAGTTGCCACAGTAGAACGAGTGATGAAGGTTTCGTCGTTCGACATGTCTTTGAAAACAACCTCACGGTAGTTTTCGGGATGAATTTTAGCTTTCATACTAATTTTCTGCAGTTTAAAGTATTGTTTTAATTGGCTTGACAGGTCGCGATCCCGTCAATTGGCTTGCAAAGTTACAAAAAAACTTTGACTCACGCAAACATCCATTCTCTTCATCCATAAATTACGAATATAGGCAGTTTAAATTGGATGTATTTTTAATAATTTCAATAAAAAGGAGACAGTCTATCGAAAAAGACTGTCTCCTTTTTTTCTAATGAATCTAAAAGATAATGATTTTTTAGTCTTCGTATGGGATGAAGAAGCTTGGTGACGTGTAGGAAACGCATCCTACGCCATCGGCCATCCATGCAAGCCGGAAGAATGCTGAGCCGTCTTCGTAGAAACCGTTTTCATAACCAGAAACGCCGGTTACAAATGAAGCATTTCCTTGCCAATAGCCGATATCTTCTACAAACACGTCACAGATTGCTCCAGATGAAAGCTTTACTTGCCATGGAGTGTTGGAGGCGGGGACTCTAAAGAGTGTGTACACTCCGTCTTCGTCTTCCCCTTGCACATCGAGCAGCTGCATCTTCATCGAGTATCCTGTGCCGAAGACATCTCTCAGACGATATAGGGAATTGTTGGTTGTGCAGATTTCAAGAGCACATTCTGTCTCTTTAACCCCGATAAAGGCTTGCTGCACATAGAAAGTACCGAGTTTCTTTTGTTCCCAGTCAAGACCGGTGAAAGATGCTTTGCCAATAGATTTGCCATTTTTGCCTACGGCAACCGCACTGATCGTATTGGTTCCGTGGAGGTCAATGAGATCAATGTCCACACTTGATGCCCCGTTGACACTTATTTTTTCACCGTTGGAAATCACCTTTTCAATATAGGCGGCTTCTCCATTTGTATTTATTTCCTTTTCTACCTCTGAAGTGAGTTGATACATATAATACACTTCAGATGTTGCACTGTTTGTAGCAAACCTTACGGTCACGTCATTGTCCGGATTTAAGTCCGCGTCCGCCGGAGTGTAGGTGTATACCGTCACAGCAGGGGTGGAATCATGTCCCGGTTCAGTGCCTTCATCTGCTTTACATGACCAGAGTGCAAGCATCGGCAGAGCGGCGATTGCATAAATATATTTTTTCATTTTTTTGCAATTTATCTGTTAGAATTACCATGTGTGTTCAGGAGAATCTCCTGTAGGTGCGATTGGGGTAGGGTTATTGATTATACCACCATTGTAGTTGCTTTCAGTCTGAATAATACAAAGAGTCATCCAATCTGCAGGTTGATCAGTGTTCCAGCGATAGCCGGCTACATGGTTAGTGCCTGGATAACTGCGGATAATACCTTTCTGCAGGCGTTTGATATCGAATGTTGCGAGACCTTCGCCCCAGAATTCCACTCTTCGTTGCCACCAGATTTCGTTTCGTAATGCCGGAGTTGAGAAATTATTGTATGCTTCGTTATGCGAACCATAGACATATTCCGGGTCTCTGGTTTTTGCAAAATCTGTCAATATTTGGATTCCTTTAGATTCATTTTGCATTCCCGCAGCCTCAGCTTCGATTAGGATCATTTCCTCAACGCGCATCATTGGCAGATCGACACAATAACCTACTTGGTTGGTTGTGTGGTTACCGTTAGCTGAACGGAATTTCATTGGAATACCACCGAATTGATCCTGACAGAGGCCTGTGCCGTAGACATTTTCGGGGACATCGGAATATGCCTTGAGGGCTTCAATTATCTCTTCCTTGTCTTCCACAGGATCGAGCTCATCAAGAGCAAAATCTATATAACATTTTTTGCGGGCATCTGTGGCAGGGATGGTTTCATAGAGATGTCGGTCGATAAGATTGGCGCCTCCATAACTGTTGAGGTATCCAAGTCCATCGCTTCCGGAAGGGAATTCACAGATCATCCAAGTTCCCCAGGAGCTGTCACCGTCATTATAGGTGATGCATGGGTCATCGCTTTTAAATCCGCAAGTCAACATCCATGAGTTTGTGTAGTTGGCGTTGTTGAAACCATTGACACGGTCAGTATATTGTTCAGCTGTCATTATAGAATATCCTTCTTGAGCGAGTTTCGCATATTTTTCAGCGTTTACCCAATCTTCCATAAGAAGGTAAGTTCTTGCTTTATAACCGTATACTACTGATACGTCAGGAGTTGTTTTATCCGGTCTGACATAGTCTTTAAGCTGCTCTTCCGCCATGTCAAGGTTGTCGAGAATATATTTATACATCTCTTCATTTGAGACACGTGGATTTTCAGTAGCTTCCGAAAGATTGAGATTTTCCGGAATTATAGGCACCGTGAGAGCTGATTTGTCTGCCGCGTAAGGTTTCGGAGCATACATTTGGGCGAGTTCAAGGTAACACATTGCTCTCATGCAATGAGCTATCCCTGCCCCGGTGATTTTATTTTCATCAGGATTTTCCCCGGCGAGTTTGAGCACAGTGTTGCATGCATATATTTCCGAATAATAATATGTCCAGGGTTGCTGACAATTAAGATATATCGGCGCCAGTCCTACGCCACACTGATACCATGTGGAAAACCAGTTGTTGTTGACTGCGACCATGTCTTGCCCCATGACATCTCGGATGAGGTAGAATCCGGTATATCCGAAGTCGTTTGGCTGCTGATAATTGGAGCCGGAGAATGTGAATTTTCCGGATATTGCCGATGTCAGCGAACTGACGAAATTGTCATAAGATCCCGGAGCGTTGGCTGCCTGATCAGATGACACGGAGCCACCTTGAGGTTCAAACTCCTGTATGCAGGATGTCGGGAGAATTAGAGCCGAAATCCCTGTTATATATAATATTAATTTTTTCATCTTATAATTCTAAGTTATTAATCAAAATAATGTTTAGAATGTGACTTCCACACCTCCTGAGACAGTACGCATAGGAGAATATGTGCCTACAGAAGTGTTGCCGGAGAAAGAGTAGCGTGGGTCAAGACCTTTGCGTGCTGACCAGAAACACAGATTTTCACCTGCACAATAGATACGCAACTTTTCAATTTCTTTCCAGAATTTGGGGAAAGTGAAGCCGATTGTAAAAGATTGGAAGTTGAGATATCCGGCATTTGTGAGATAACGGTCGCATGCCTGATTGCCGTTGGTATCACCGACTTGCCAACGTGGAATATTTGAAGATGTGTTGTCCGGGCTCCATGACTTGATATAATCCTTATGGAAGTTTGAGCCTGCACCTGTGCCGTCAAGAGATGTGGTGGGACCCATAAGTGAGGAATATCTGGAATCGTATACCTTTCCTCCGATCTGGTAATCGAATGTGGCGGTTATATCAAACCATTTCACGCGGACAGTTGTGCTGAATCCTCCATAAACAGTAGGAAGTACAGAACCGGCAAGATAGCGGGATGCCTCGCCTGCATTGGTCGTGACATATTCTTTAGATTTAAGAGTTCCCGGTCTTGATGTGGTCATTTGCCCTCCTTCTTCTATAAGAGCGGGGTCATAATAATATAATGATTCACCTTTATCGTTAAGTCCGGCAAAAGCGAGGGTCATGTAATTCATCATGTCGCCTCCCTCGGTATACCAGTATGGAGATTCGTAAAAACCGCCATTCACTTTGGTCTTTTCATATGGAAGGCTTACGATTTTTGATTTATTGTGGGAAAGATTTGCGGAAAGATACCATTCGTAATCCTTGGTTTTTATTGGAGAGCCTGACAGTGTCAATTCCACACCGGTGTTACGAATTGTGCCCATATTTCCGTAGTAACCGCGTGCACCTGTTGATTCAGGCACAGACAGCCAGAACAAAAGATTGCTGGTGTTTTTGTTGTAGAAATCTATCGAGCCGTTTAGGCGGTTGTTGAATAGACCGAATTCAAGACCGACATTGAGGTTTGTTGTGGTTTCCCAAGTAAGGTCTGGGTTACCGAAACCTTTGTTGAATACAGGAGACATTTGGGTAGGGCTTGCAATCTGCAAAGTATACATGTCGGTATATGCATAGTTGCTGGTATTGTCATTACCTTGTTGCCCGATAGAGAATTTCAGCTTTAAATAGTCCAGCCAATTTTTTGTGTTGTCCATAAAATCCTCTTTGGAAATCACCCAGGCAGCGCCTGCGCTCCAGAAATTACCCCAGCGGTGAGCTTTTGCAAAACGGGAAGATGCATCACGTCGGTAAGAAGCCGAAGCATAATACTTTTCTTAGAAACTTTTTAAATTTATTTGTCGAAGGAATTGAGAGGATTTGTCGAGCAGATTTTTGATATTTATGAAGGAGTTATGGGGTTCCATAATGACTGAATAAATATCATAAAGATGCCGACAAAGACCTCAATGACAAGACAAAATAAATTTTAAACAGTTTCTTAACCCGACTATGCACAACCATAGTCGGGTTTTCTTTGTTTTATAGGCATCCATATTGAGGCCATATAATCCTTGTTCCTCAATAATATGCCTTGTGTGTAATGTTGGGTCGGGGATTAAACAATTGTAACAATAAGATGTGCTATAAATCGAAATCTTTAAAACCACGCTTTTTATCTGTTGTCATGACATTAATCATGACTTGCATGGCGTCTGTAGCTCAGATTCCGATATCATTTTATACAACGAAACTCACACCTCCCGACTCAATAGACGTGGAAAGAATGACGAAGCGACACTTCTGGAGAGCAGCCGGAGAGGTGGTCGGCTTCAACCTCGGGCTATGGGCATTCGACAGATATGTGCAGCGTGGAGATTTTGCATATATTTCATTAAACTCCATTAAAGAAAATTTCAAGCACGGTTTTATCTGGGATAACGATAAGCTTGGCACAAATACGTTTCTTCATCCTTATAACGGAAACCTGTATTTCAATGCTGGTCGTGCAAACGGCTTCAATTTCTGGCAATCTGAACTTTTTGCTATTGCGGGAAGCGGCATGTGGGAGATGTTTATGGAATGCGAATACCCCTCCACCAACGACATAATCGCGACCCCTATCGGCGGGGCGGCGATCGGTGAGGTATTATTCCGGGCATCAGACGCGGTGCTTGACGACAGACTTACCGGCGGAGCCAGATTTGAACGTGAATTGGTTTCGTTTATTCTTTCACCAATTAGAGGAATAAACCGTCTTATCACCGGGGATGCCTGGAAGGTAAGACCCACTCGAGGCAGACTCTTCGGAACCCCTAATTTCGCGATAAGAGTATCGGCGGGATATAAAGCGCTCCTATACAACAGTCACTTCAAGGAGCTTCATCAAGGGGCGGCAGTGCAAATTGATGCCGAATATGGCGACCGTTTTGAAGTGAAATCCACAAAACCTTATGATTATTTCACAATCAAGGCAGAACTTCAGATGTTGAAGACCCAGCCATTGTTGACACAGATAGAAATAAAAGGAAGACTGCTCGCCCGTGAAATCTTCGACAATTATAGGTCGAAAGGAAGTATCGGACTTTATCAGCATTTTGATTTTTATGACAGCGACACAATCGACAATATCGAAAAAGTGCCCTATAAACTCGGAATTCCTGCATCCGTGGGTGTAGGCTTCATGTTCAGAGACATAGAACGGCACCATTGGACGTATGATTTTTTCGCACATGCGAATGTGGTCGCACTCGGTTCCATACTGTCTGACCATTATCAGACAGACGAACGTAACTATAACTGGGCATCCGGTTATTCCCTTAAGGGAGGGTTCAATCTTGTGTTTGGTAAAGACAAGTTGGCAATTTCCTTATCCCATAATTTCTTTCGCCTGTTTACATGGAAAGGATACCGCCTCGGCACTGATTTAAGGGTAATAAATTTCCGTACATTAAATGTGCAGGGAGATACGTCTGTTGCATCACTAAACATGACAGAATTCAGGGCGGACTTCAAGATATGGAAAAAGCTCTTCGGTACAATACAGTTCACAAACTACCTGCGTTCTTCCCACTACAAATATTTCGAAAGCGTAAAGTCATCTTCAAACTCCTTGCAACTCATGCTGTCTTACAAATTCTAACCATCCGGAATAAGACACCATCCCACAACCGGTACTGATTGCCCCCAAAAGCATATTCCCTTTGTTTTATGTTTTATAACATATAAAATTATTTGCGGGTTAGTGACAAATATGCTAATTTTAGGGCGAATTAAATAATCCTGTTCTTCGCTAACTTTATAACGTCATGAAACCTCCCTTCTCCACCCCCCTGGCATTGATTCCTGCCATTTTGGCAGTTTCCCCGACCGTGTCAGTCGTGTCAGCCGGAAGCGTCACATCCGGGCCACCGTCCAGGTCAGCCGTGTCAGCGGGTGCCCTCATCAGGTCCCTCTAAAGAACGGGATGCTGACAGGAATCAGGACAAGCAATATAATGATGGCCGTAACGCGTGACGGATTGGGAAGGAAGACCGGCATGGCTATGAACAAGTTCAATTCCACCGAAGGACTGATGTCTTCAGACAACAGGAAGTATACCGGCAACGGGCACGTCGTCAGCAAGAATGCTATCGTGATGTCGAGGTTCCCGGGCGGGTTCTTTGATTCTGCAGGGAGTCCGTATTACTATCTCACGGATTTTCAGGGGAACAACATCGGAGTTTACGACAAGATGGGTAAGTTGGTACAGCGTACAGATTACTACGCATCGGGCGAGCCTTGGCTTGAGCCGGAGTACGGGAATAGTGCGTCGGGTAACCGCTACCTTTTCGGCGGCAAGGAGAGAATGGCGGGTGGAGCCTTGAACGAATACGACTTCGAGGCGCGTAACTACGTGGCATCTTTCCAGCGATTCACGACAATCGACCCGGAGGCAGAGAAATTCCCGTGGCTGTCACCATACTCCTACTGAAACGCGAACCCGGTAAATTTCATTGACCCGTTCGGACTTTATAATAAGCCTCAAAGTTGAATTTTCAAAGTAGAACACTGCCAATTTTATGTTCTTGTGTTCTTATGTTGTAGATGCATATTTTGTTCTTGTGTCGTCCTTCTGTTCTTCTGTTCTTATGTTTCCTTAAAAAACTTCAGTTCTCTGGTCCCCTGGTCATAAAACACAGAATAATCGGTCAAGAAGGTTTAGTCAACCTTTCTTAGCGATTACAATAACCGGGTCAACTTTTTGAAGGGTTAGCCTTTAATCTGAGTCAACCAAAATGGCTCTTTCCTAATTTAGTTGAAAAGAATAAAAATGAAGTAATCGGCAAAATCCGTGTCAGGATAGTTCTGTGCCCAGCTTTAGCTGGGAGAATGTATCAGCTTCCACCTAAATACCCCTCTATTAGCAATGATGACTTTTCAACTAATGTAGGAAAGAGCCACTTTTCTCAGTGATTACAATAACCGAGTCAACTTTCTAAAGGGTTAACCTTTAATCTGAGTCAACTAAAATCAGAAAACGTGCTCCACACTTCCTGTCAAATTACTAATTACCAACTACTCATCACTAATTGCCCAAAAGTAGAACACTTTCAGAAAAATAGAACACTTTTATAAAAAATAGAACACTTGCATGCAAATAGCTAAGTACCACACAATTGCCAATCTTAACCGTTTCACTTTTATCTCTTCATTCCCTATTCTTTTATCAATTACTAATTACAAATCACTCATTACTAATTATTTAAAAATAGAACACTTCCGAAATTTTTAGAACACTTTATACTTTCATTTTAGAACATCCCCATAAATCCTTGATTACTAATATCTGAATTTTCCTCTCTGTTCTATTTTATTTCATTTCCGATAAAATTATCCATTATCAAAATTCAAATTTACTCTATTCCATTTTTTTAATTTATACTTCAAAAAACATACTGAAGACCTAAATCTGCTTTCAGAACTATAAACTTTCGCAAGCAAAGTTTAACCAAATAAAAACGTTTTTTCATAGTAGCCCCCGCAGGCAACAGTTATAGATTATAAGGATTTTAGTTAATTTTGCGTATATTTTCAAATTCATATAAACTAATAAGCAATGGCTAAAATATCTTGGCGTCCGGGTACACAGATATACCCTTTGCCTGCCGTGATCGTCACTTGTGGTGACAAACCGGAAAACTGGAACATGCTCACCGTGGCATGGACCGGAACGATATGCTCGGATCCCGCAATGTGCTACATTTCTGTGCGTAAAGAAAGAGCATCTTATCCGCTCATTGTGGAGAACATGGAATTCACCATTAATCTTACAACTGTGGAAATGGCAAAGGCAACCGATTGGGTAGGCGTGCGATCAGGAAAGGATTACAACAAATGGAAAGAAACAGGTCTTACCCCCTTGCCGGGAGAGCTCGTGAAATCCCCTACCATTGAAGAATCCCCGCTGAGCATAGAATGCAAAGTGAAATCCATAATGCATCTTGGGACTCACGACATGTTTATATCAGAAGTGATCAATGTCAGAGCAGATGACCGTTTCATTGATCAGGAGACAGGAAGGTTTGCACTTGAAGAAGCCCATCTTCTTGCATATTCCCATGGATTCTACCATTCACTTGGCGATATTATTGGAAAATTCGGCTTCTCAGTAAAGAAAAAATAATCCTGTTGCCACAAGAATAACCATTACACGTTACTCAACATATTAATTTTACCTATTTATGGTTATTGCGGATAGCTTCAATTATATCTAATTTTGCAATCGTAAAAACAGTGATATCCTCACTGCAGTTATTAGTTATTTAGAGTTAGATAAACATTGAGTTATGCGCAGACTTACTCAATAGCGCAATGCCACAGGAGGCTGCCTTCATAACGGGGGCGCCTCTGACGCATTTATCACAATTCTATTTTCAACATCAAATGTCAGGACAAACGAAATACGCACCGGGCGACAAAATGGTGTCGCTGATTGCAGACAATTACCAGCTCATTCAAGTGATGAGCAGGTTTGGCATCCCTATGGGATTTGGAGACATGACAGTGGAAGAGGTATGTGCCGCAAACGGCGTTGACTGCTCAACATTTCTTGCCGTTGTAAACTTTATGATCGAAGGATACTCAAATTTCGATGGCGGATCGGAAGTATCGGTAAAGGCGCTCCTTCATTATTTAAGACAGAGCCATATATATTTTCTTGACTATTGTCTTCCGGCTATCAGAAGAAAACTGCTTGAAGGGATTTCACTGCGCACCACCGATGTATCTTTCCTCATATTAAAATTTTTTGATGAATATATGCATGAGGTAAAGGTGCATATGGATTATGAGGAAATGACAGTTTTTGAATATGTCAACGCACTATTGAAAGGAGAATCGGCTGAAAACTATAAAATTGCGACATACAGTGAACATCATGACCTTGTGAGCACCAAACTCAAAGAGCTTAAAAGTATCATCATAAAATATTGTCCAAAAGACGCAAACACAAATCTTCTCAACGATGCGCTTTACGACATATATCGTTGTGAGACAGAGCTTGAAAGTCATTGCCACGTGGAAGACTGCCTGCTTGTGCCGGCAATAATGCATATGGAACGGGACAGACATTGACCGGAACCCGGACAAAACCAATCAACGATTCCAACCCAAAATTATCTTTACCCTGAAATGTCAAGAGAAGAAAAGTTACATATCGTCATAGCCGAGATGTCGCCTGTGCTTTCCGCAGGTTTTTCACAGTGTCTTCGCAGGCTACCCGGCATACAAGCCAACATCATTGAAGTCAAGACTCCCACAGCCCTTTCAGATTGCGTCAGATCAAACATTCCTGACATGATACTTATAAATCCCACATTCGGGGGCATATTCAATCCGGAGCATTTTCGTGCCGAAACCCATTGCGACACGTGTAAGATCATCGCTATAGAAATAGGAAAACTTTCAAGACAGGCAGCCGAGCTATACGACGGCATGATATCCGTCATAGACGACATGGACACGATCACAAAAAAAGTGAAATCAATCTGTCATCCTCAATCCGAACCAGTTGATGAAAAAGAAAATCTTTCACAGAGAGAAAAAGAAATAATATCGCTCGTCGTGAAAGGGATGACAAATCAAGAGATCGCCGACAAACTGTTTCTCTCCATTCACACGGTCATAACCCACAGACGCAACATAGCCCGCAAGCTTGAGATTCACTCTGCGACAGGCTTGACAATATATGCCATAGTAAATAAAATTGTCGACATCGAAGAGATTAAGCTATAAGAACAAGTTTGAATTCAGCATTATTCGATTATTTTTTGTAATTTTGCAGTTGTTTGAGGTAGAAGCGCATTGCCGCTTTTTAGTCTTAACATTTTGAACTATGGCAAATAACCGCAAAAATCAAAATAACGGATATGAACAAGCTTTCGATAACATTGATCCGAAGGCTGCAAAAAAAATGTCGAGAAATGCCAGAATTGTCAAATGGCTCTGGATTTCATTCTTAAGCTTAGGGGCAGTTATTGCTCTTTTCCTGCTCCTGATTTATAATGGAGTGATCGGCTATATGCCCCCTATCGAAGAGCTGGAAGACCCACATGACAAACTTGCTTCGGTTGTGATAGCTTCCGACGGCACGACTGAACTCGGCAGATATTTTGCCGGTGCGGGAAACCGTGTCAATTCTGACTACAACACTGTGTCTCCCCACGTAATAGACGCTCTCATCGCTACCGAGGATGAACGATTTTTCGATCATTCCGGCATAGACTTCATTGCCCTCGGAAGAACAGCAGTCAAAACAGTGTTGATGGGTGACAAATCAGCCGGAGGTGGTTCTACGATTACACAACAGCTTGTGAAACAGCTCTATTCGCGTCCGTCATCAAGCATTTTCAAACGCGCGATGCAGAAACCTATCGAATGGATGATCTCAATCAAACTCGAGCGTTTTTATACAAAACAAGAGATCATCAACATGTATCTCAACCGATTTGACTTTTTAAACAATGCCGTTGGCATCAAGACTGCCGCCAACGTCTATTTCCATAAAGAGCCTGCAGACCTCAACGTACAGGAATCCGCCATGCTTGTAGGAATGCTCAAGAACCCGAGCTATTTCAACCCGCTGCGTCATGAAGAACGCACTCGCGAACGCCGCAATGTGGTTCTTGAACAGATGGTCAAAGCCGATAAACTTACCCGCGAGGAAGCAGATTCTCTGAAAGAGCTTCCATTAGGTCTTGACTACCACAGGGTGGACCATCGTGAAGGAGGCGCTCCGTACTTAAGAGAAGAGATCCGTATGCTCATGAGTGCCAAGAAACCGGTGCGACCTGACCGTGATAAATATAAAAGCAATCTGGCATACATCCTTGCAATGGGTCAGTATAACACCGACTCCACTCAATGGGAAGAAAATCCTCTTTATGGCTGGATTCTCAAAAATCCGAAACCGGACGGTACTTATTATGACATCTATACTGACGGTCTTAAAATATATACCACAATAGATGTGCGTATGCAACAATATGCTGAGGAAGCTGTCTATGAGCATCTCGGAGGAACCCTCCAGCCTGCTTTCTTCAGAGAGAAGCAAGGACAGAAGACAGGTCCCTACACCACAAACTCTTCAGAACTCAGCCAAAGCGGAGTGATGAACCTCATTAAAAACGCGATGAAACAGACCGAGCGCTGGAGGGTATTCAAAAATGCAGGATGGTCGGAAAGCGATATTGAAAAGACATTCCACAATCCTTATCAAATGGATATATTCACTTATGTGAAAGAAAACGGTAAATATAAACCTGGATCCAAGACCGTGACAATGACTCCCTATGACTCGCTCCTCTATATGAAGTCTATTCTTCGTACAGGCATGATGAGCATGGATCCTGTCAACGGATATGTGAAGGCATATGTTGGAGGTCCTGATTTCAACTACTTCCAGTATGACATGGTTTCCAGAGGAAAACGTCAGATCGGTTCTACCGCCAAGCCGTTCCTTTATACTCTTGCCATGGAACAGGACTATACCCCGTGCTCTCAATTTCTCAACACACAGCCCACTTTCGGCAACTGGTCACCAAGAAATTCCGGAAGTGCAAGAATCGGAGACATGGTCGATCTTCGTTGGGCACTGACAAACTCCAACAACTGGATTTCCGCACGACTCGTCTATGAACTCGGAGCAAAAAATCTTGCAAATAAAATGAGGATGTTTGGAGTGACCGGGCATATCGATGCGACACTTCCTCTTGCCCTTGGCACAGTCGACGTGCCGGTCAAAGAGATGGTGGCTGCCTACACCACTTTTGCCAACAAAGGAATGAGGGTGGATCCTGTTTTCGTGACCCGCATTGAAGATAACCAAGGTAACCTTATATATTCAGCAACTCCACACCGCAGCGAGGTGACAAGCGAGAATGCTTATTATAAGATTCTATCCATCCTGCTTAACGTGGTTGACAGCGGCACCGCGGCAAGTCTTCGCGGCAGATACGGCATATCTGCACAAATGGGAGGAAAGACCGGTACCACCAACTCAAATTCCGATTCCTGGTTTATGGGATTCACGCCGGAACTCGTCACCGGAGTATGGGTAGGAGGTGAAGAGCGCTACATCCACTTCAATACAATGGCTCTCGGACAAGGTGCGCGTGCGGCATTGCCTATCTACGGGTTTTATATGCAGAAAGTTTATGCAGATAAAAAACTCCCCTATTCTCAGAATGCGAAATTTGAGTTTCCTGCAGATTTCAATGCCTGCAACGGCGAAATTTTTGAATCTGACGGCAACGCTGAACTGGAAGAGGTTTCAGAAGGCATTTTCGACTAATTTTTAGACTAAATCAAAAAACTCTGCGGTCGTTGACCGCCATATATTATGATCTTACCCATATATCTCTACGGGCATCCTGTACTCCGGCAAGAAGCGGAAGACATTGAGCCCGATTATCCTAACTTACCTAAGCTAATAGCCGACATGTATGAGACAATGTATCATTCTGAAGGTGTCGGTCTTGCAGCTCCACAGATCGGATTGCCAATAAGCGTGATCGTGATCGACGGCACGGTTCTTGCAGAAAACTTTCCGGAATGCAAGGATTTAAAATTCGCTCTTATCAATCCGGTGCTTGATATTCTTGAAGACTCAGACCCTGTCTCACGCGACGAGGGGTGTCTATCACTCCCCGGACTTTCAGAACCTGTCAAGCGCTATGAGCATGTGCGTCTGAATTGGCTTGACGAAAATTTTGAAGAACACGAACAGGAATTTACCGGCTTTGCAGCCCGAATAATCCAACATGAATATGATCATCTGCTCGGAACCGTATATACCGATAGGGTTTCTCCCATTCGTAAACAGATGATAAGGACAAAACTCAACAATATCGCCAAAGGGAAAGTTAAGTGCGACTACCGTACAAAGGCTGCCCCTAAATAATCTGATATTTCAATAACTACTTATGGCAGACGATAAAAAAATAATATTTTCTATGGTGGGAGTGAGCAAAATCATTCCCCCTCAGCGACAAATACTCAAAAACATCTACCTTTCTTTCTTCTATGGTGCAAAAATCGGCATTATCGGTCTTAACGGGTCAGGAAAATCAACCCTTATGAAGATTATAGCCGGCATCGACAAGAGCTATCAGGGAAATGTAGTGTTTTCTCCCGGGTACACAGTAGGGTATCTTGAACAGGATCCAAAGCTCGACCCTGAGAAGACTGTGAAAGAAGTTGTTCAGGAAGGTGTTCAGCCTGTGCTTGACCTGCTTAAGGAATATGACGAGGTTAACAATGCATTCGCTGATCCCGAGGTTTTGGAAAATCCGGATAAAATGGATGCCCTTATCAACCGTCAGGCAGAACTGCAAGACAAACTTGATGCATGCGATGCATGGAACATAGACAATAAGCTTGAGCGTGCAATGGACGCACTCCGCTGTCCTGCCGACGACAAGAAGATTTCCGTGCTGTCCGGTGGTGAACGGCGCCGCGTGGCACTTTGCCGTCTTCTGCTACAACAACCCGATGTGCTCCTGCTTGACGAGCCTACCAACCACCTTGACGCAGAATCTATCGATTGGCTCGAACAGCATCTGCAGCAATATCCTGGAACAGTAATTGCCGTGACGCACGACCGTTATTTTCTCGATCATGTTGCCGGTTGGATTCTTGAGCTTGATCGTGGAGAAGGCATTCCTTGGAAAGGGAACTACAGTTCATGGCTTGACCAGAAAACCAAGCGTATGGCACAGGAAGAAAAACAGGCAAGCAAGCGGCGCAAGACTCTTGAACGTGAGCTCGAATGGGTGCGTATGGCTCCTAAGGCACGCCAGGCAAAAGGTAAGGCACGTCTGTCAAGCTATGACCGCCTTCTCAATGAAGATCAGAAAGAAAGGGAAGAGAAACTTGAAATCTTTATTCCCAATGGACCACGTTTGGGCAACAAAGTTATCGAGGCTCATCATCTGGCAAAAGCTTACGACGATAAAGCATTGTTTACAGATCTCAACTTCATGTTGCCTCCTAATGGCATCGTGGGCGTTATCGGACCGAACGGCGCCGGCAAGACAACTCTATTCCGTCTGATCATGGGGCTTGAAAAACAAGACAAAGGTGATTTTGAGGTGGGAGAAACTGTAAAAATTGCATACGTTGACCAGAACCATAAAGATCTTTCTCCGGAAAAGTCAGTCTACGAGGTCATATCACAAGGTGTGGAATCGTTTAGAATGGGAGGAAGAGACATGAACGCACGCGCATATCTTTCAAAATTCAACTTCACAGGTGCGGATCAGGAAAAGAAAATAGGAGTGCTCTCCGGTGGTGAACGCAACCGTCTGCATCTCGCGATGGCACTCAAAGAAGAAGGCAACGTATTGCTGCTTGACGAACCTACTAATGATATCGACGTAAATACTCTCCGCGCTCTTGAAGAGGGTCTGGAGAACTTTGCAGGATGTGCTGTTGTTGTAAGTCACGACCGTTGGTTCCTCGACCGTATCGCCACACACATACTTGCGTTTGAAGGCGACAGCCAGGTCACATTCTACGAGGGGTCATATTCAGACTATGAAGAGTTTAAACGCAAACGTGACGGTAATGACACCCCACACCGCATACGCTACCGTAAACTCGTATAAAAAATAAAGTCATAAAGCTATAAGGGCGCCGATCTTTTCGGTGCCCTTATAGTTTTATGACTTATCGTGAAACGGGAAAAATTAAATGTCCAATTGACTTGAAAGAGTCAATTTTTTTGTCGGCGATACCTTACTGATTTCTGCCAGCACAGGCATCAGATTAGTATAGACATGAGCAAGAACTACAAAATTCAATTCTGTCACATTCCTCTCATAATCATATTCCACAAAAAAAGTAGACAAATGCACTCCGGAACGTTCAAGCACCTCACGATACTCCTCAATATCCGTAAGAATCCCTTCAACAGTAAGGCTGAGCACTTTTGATTCCTGTCCCAGCTTGCGTCTTTTCTCATATTGTTCAAATGATACCAGAGTAACCATAATCAGAAGAGTCGCCCCTATAGAACACAGGTACATTCCTATGCCCACAGCCATACCGATTATTGCAGTCATCCAAATCCCGGCAGCAGTGGTAAGTCCCCTGACAGAACCCTTCATATGGATCATGGCACCGCCACCGATGAAGCCTATGCCGGTGATCACTTGTGCGGCAATTCGTCCCGGATCTCCGTTTTTAAGTCCAAGATAAACCTGAGGAACATAGATAGACAACAACATGGCAAGACATGCACCCATAGATATCAATGCAAAGGTCCTGATGCCAGCCACCTGCCCTTTCCTTTTTCTTTCCGCACCGACGATCATTCCGAGCACCATGCTCAGAATCAAGCGGAACATACTGCTGACCATATTCACCTCCAAAGAGTTGATATCGTCAATAATACTTCTAAAAAAGTCAAACAGGTCAGTCATCATATCTTACCTGGTTTTATTATACAAGCTTGATCCAGTTGTCGCGGTCTCCGGGAAGAAGATCTACCACAGGGATTTCAATCATTGTGTAGCATCCGGGCTGCAAACGCATGGAAGCGCGCGCCACACAAACGAGCACCTGTCCCGTAAGAGCAGGATTGTTTATCTTCATGTCAAACTCGAAAAGCTGGTTCTGGGTCTTTCCGCTAACCCCTTTTCGCACAAGATTGACCCCGTGTCCCATATCTTTGAGGGCATCGACGCTTTCCACCTGCATCACATGTGTTTCGTCTGAAGCGAAATAAGGGTCAGTCTTGATTGCCTGGGCGACAGTGGCGAAATCATAACCCGGAAGCAATTCGATATATACCATTCTGCGATGAATGCCTGTGCCAACAGGTATGGTCATAGATAGAGCAGCCTTAACTCCCTCAACTGCCTTTACAGCAACAGTGTGCCCCATACTCATACCGGGTCCGAAGTTAGTATAGGTTATGCCCTTGGGAGCCACAGCCTCAAGAAGGGCACGTACAACTGAATCACTTCCCGGATCCCAACCCGCTGAAATCACACTGACCTTTCCATGTTCACGGGCAACCTCCCCGAGATTTTTGCGAAGGGTAGATATCTGTCCGTGAATATCAAAACTGTCGACAGTGTTAATACCTTTAGCAAGAATCTTCTTGGCAAAGTCTTCAACTTTTCTTGTAGGTGTGGCAAGGATTGCCACGTCCACATCCTTCAGTTCATCAATATCACTTACAACTGGAATTTCCGGAGAGATGTCTTCTCGGGCAGAAGAATTCCTACGCACCACGCCTGCAATTTCAAAATCGGGAGCTGCCTCAAGAGCCTCGAGGGTAAACTTGCCGATATTGCCGTAACCCACTACGGCTGCACGGATTTTTTTCATATTTCTAAAAAGAGTAATATTTAAATTTGTCGGTTTTAAAACGCGACATTTAGAATTAATGTTGCAAATTTACTAAGAATTCATAAAAATTGAGTAATTTTGCATTCGATTTTTCCACCCCTATATGTCGGGGACACTTCAAACTATAATTTAAATTCATTTTATTATCTTTATGGATTGGTTTATTGAACTGCTAAGGCCGGGAAATATGTCACTTGCCAGCACGGTTCTACTCTACTCCTTTGTGATTTTTGCCGGAATCTTCCTCGGGAAGGTCAAAATTTTCGGCGTATCATTGGGAGTGACGTTCGTGCTCTTCATTGGCATCTTGCTCGGTCATTTCGGTTATGCCGTGGAGGGAAACACACTCCATTTCCTCAGGGAATTCGGTCTTATCCTGTTTATCTTCTCTATCGGTATGCAGGTAGGGCCCGGTTTCTTTTCTTCTTTTAAAGAAGGGGGAATACGCATGAACATGCTTGCAATGATCGGTATCGGGCTTAACGTCGTGATTATGCTGACAATCTATTTCTTTCAGGGAGGCTCTGAAGGAACGTCTTCAATCAGCGACATGATTGGTGTGATGTGTGGAGCAATCACCAACACCCCGGCGCTCGGTGCGGCTCAACAGACTGTTCTCCAGGTTGACTCCTCTGCATACGACGTCAGCCAGCAGATGTCTATGGGATATGCAGCTGCCTATCCTCTTGGCGTTGTAGGCATTATTGTGACAATGATTGTAATAAAAGCTATTTTCAAAATCAATGTCGACAATGAAATAAAGGAAATAGACGATGAAAAGAGCGATTCCTCCCAGGTTCCTGCTGTCTTGACTTATAAGGTGACAAACGAGCTTATCTCCGGATTGTCGATGGTGAAACTGCATAACCTTATCTCATGCAACTATACCTGTTCGCGTATCCTAAAGCCGGATGGCAAAGTTATTATTCCGGCAGCACAGGATACTCTTGAACTTGGAGACCTCTGCCTAATAGTGTGCGCAAAACAGGATGAAGAGATATTCTCACGTTTCATCGGTCAGAAAGTTGAAATGACATGGCCTATGGACAAAGGTCCTGTCGTTTCCCGCAGAATAGTTGTCACCCAGCCAAACTACAACGGAGTGAAATTAGGATCAATGCATCTGCATGAGACTTATGAACTCAATGTCACACGCGTGAACCGTGCCGGCATGGATCTTCTCGCAAGCCCCAACCTGCGTCTTCAAATTGGCGACCGCGTTACTGTGGTAGGAAAACTCGATGATATCGAGCACCTTGCCCGCAAGCTTGGCAACTCCATGAAACGTCTCAACGAGCCGAATCTCATCACAATGTTTATCGGCATATTCCTCGGTATTCTTGTGGGTAGCATACCATTGCAGTTCCCCGGCATGTCAGTGCCTATGAAACTTGGTCTTGCCGGCGGTCCGCTCGTCGTGGCGATCCTCATCGGTGCATACGGCCACAAATTTCATCTTGTCACTTATACAAACTCTGCCGCAAATCTACTACTGCGCGAGATCGGAATATGCCTCTTCCTCGCTTCAGTTGGAATCGCGGCAGGAAAAGATTTCGCCGCCACCGTCTTCAACCTTCGTGGAGCGATGTGGGTCGGTTATGGTTTCGTGATAACCGTAATTCCTCTTCTTGTGGTTGGCTGCATAGCCCGTGGAAAATATAAAATGAACTATCTTTCAATCATTGGCATAATGAGCGGAGGCTACACAGACCCACCGGCACTTGCATACGCCAACAAGGTTGCAAACAACGATGCACCTGCTGTGGCATACTCTACAGTATATCCTCTCACAATGTTCATGCGTGTGATTGTGGCACAGGTGATTGTGCTCTGTTTCCTTGAATAGGCATCTCCAGACACGACATACGATTAAGGCGCGGTCTGTGAAAACCGCGCCTTAATTATCCAACTCTTTTAGGTCAAAAATTAGCTATAGAATTTCTACAGGATCGTCCATAACATAAAAATATCTCACAATGACATTGGAAGAAACAGTAGTAATGGAAGAAACAATTTCTTTTATTCTTGAAGTGATAGGCACCGTTGCGGCAGCCATAAGCGGCATACGCCTTGCCGCCACTAAAAATTTCGATTGGTTTGGCGCTTATACTGTCGGACTGGTCACAGCGATCGGTGGCGGCACATTAAGAGACGTACTGCTCGACATACCGGTTTTCTGGATGCAGACCTGGTGGTATCTCGGGGTCACAGCCCTCTCTCTCGCCACTGTAATCATTTTTCGTAGCATTCTCGTGAGCAAAGACAAGATTCTGTTTATCTTTGATAGTATAGGTCTTGCTCTGTTTTGTGTTATCGGAATAACAAAAACGCTTGCTATAGACTATCCCATGTGGGTGGCAGTAGTAATGGGAATTATCACCGGTGCATTCGGTGGAGTGATCCGAGATATCCTTATAAATGAGGAGCCGCTTGTGTTCCGCAAAGACATCTATGCCACAGCTTGCCTTGCCGGATCACTTGTATATTGGCTTCTTTATATCAACGATGTCTCCGTCATCATTCAACAGCTTGCATGCGCCATCACCATAATTGGAATCAGGGTCTTGACTTTAAAATACAATCTGTCGCTGCCTGTGCTGTCTGAAACGGGACGCCGACAAAAAAAACTTAAAGAACAAAAAAACGATAAATAGTCTGTTTTCCCTGTCACATTTTTATTAAGTCCCCGTCTTTTGGAATATCTCCTTTTCCTCAAGACGGGGATTTTTCAATTTCCAAGATACCGACCGAATTAATTTAATATCATTCTGACCCATGACAATTACGAAACAGATTTACTCAGAAATCGATGGCTCTCAAGACTGTTATCCCGTAATGATCAAAATCGAACATCATGGATTGGTGAAATGGATACCGACATCCGTGACATGTAGAGAAGAGCATTGGGACAATCAGAAATGCCTTGTCTCCGAAGAAGACACATTATACAGAATTAAAAACGAAGCTATAGAATCCCAACTCAGAAGGGTGGCAGGGAAGATCCAGGATCATCTCGACAACTATCTGTCAGACAATCTTGAAACCATATGCGACAATTTTGGGAAACCTAATTTTTCACTCCCGGGAGGAATAACAATGGCAAAAAAACATGGACTGACACTTTTTAATCTTATTGAGTCAAAAATAGAGACGATCTCCACCCTCAATACGCGAAGGGGTTATATATCGTTGTTTAATTATTGCAAAACGATCTATGGCAACCCTCCACTTGTGGAATCAATTAACAGAACTTTCATATCAGATTTTGATTTAAAACTAAGAAAAGATTATAATTCGCGCCAGCCTACCCGTCATCTGATGCTCGCCAGAATGCGTGCCGTGCTAAATCACGCACGCGAAAACGGCACTCTCCCCTTGTCTGTGACATTCAAATTGCCTAAGGTTCCCCTTCGTCCCCGCGACAGAAATCTTTCAGAAACAGCGATCAGAAATATTTTTCAATTGTATAAGAAATCCCTTTCCACAGATCCCGAGTTAAGACGTTCATCCACATTCGCTTTAGGACTGTTCGTTCTCGATATTGCCTTTCAAGGACTTGCCCCGGTAGATTTTGCATCCTTAAGAATAAATCAGATAAGAATATCATATCTCTATCCCCCTGAAACCATGACATCAGGAACAAATAATCTTACAATAAAATCATCTGATTCTGACGAACAATATGAGCCGTTGGAAGTGATTATAATTCGCACTTCAAGACAAAAGACCGGTCAGCAAGTCACAATCGTGGCATCTTACAAACCTCTGCGGCAAATAGTAGACACATTGATGAAGGGGAAAAATGAGGATGACTACCTCATTCCTTGTTTCAATTCCAGCAGGAAATACACCCCTGAACAACGGCAGGACCGTCTCGCAAACTATTTTTATAAAATATCGTGTCAAATCAACGAGACGATGAAACACGCAGAAATAGATCGTGATGAAATGGGAGAACATAGAAGGGTGACCTTCTATTATGCACGGCATGCATTTTGCAACCTTATAGACGGACTTGATGTGCCAAGACATCTGATTCAGCACATGATAGGACATCGCACGACTGTGCTCGAAACAAACTATCTCCGCAAAATCACCCCATGGGAACAGGCACAACTTTCAAACGCCATCCTCTCCCCTCTTATTGATTGACTTCACAACCGGAAACAGTAACCTTACAATTCAAATTTCTCAAACAAAGGTTGAATAATAATTATGCCGCCACTAAGAAATAAGCCCTAAAGCCATAATATATATTTATCTAATAATCAAAGCTTAAATCATAAGATAAACTATAAACCATAAACCCAAAACGAGTGCACAATATGGCGGTACAGCATATCAGCAGTTTGTCCGCACACGTGCAATCAATCTTCAAGCACTTGCCAACTATCAGAAAACTTTTGCAGAGAAACATGATATAGATATCCTTCTCGGTTATGAAAGCTATGATCTCAACATAGAGTCTCTTGATGGTGCCGGTCAGAATCTTTATATTCCAGACAGCTGGGTCATCAATAACACCATTGATAACAAAAATCCCTATGGACAGGTAAACTCTTATTCTACACATGGTATTTTCGATCGAATAAACTATAGTTTCGATTCACGTTATTTCTTCAGTGCGAGTGTACGTCGTGACGCTTCTTCACGTTTCGCTCCCGACAAACGTTGGGGTACATTTTGGTCACTATCCGGAGCCTGGGATATTTCTAAAGAATCTTTCATGGAATCTGCAGAATGGCTTGACCAATTGAAGTTTAAGGCATCTTTCGGTCAGCAGGGTAACGATAAACTCGGTACAAGCTATGCATATTATTATGCTTATGCTGATCAATACACAATTTCTGGTGCGAATGGTGTATGGTCAGATGGTACTCTTTGGTTTAAAGGTAATCCCGATATCACCTGGGAGACTTCCAATAATTTCAATGTGGGGTTTGACTTCAGCTTCAAGCAGGGTATGATCAGTGGTACTCTCGAATACTTTAACCGTCAGACTTCAGACATGCTCTACAATAAGCCGGTTTCTCCATCAAACGGTTACACCTCCATACCTATGAACGTGGGTTCAATGCGTAACAATGGTGTTGAACTCGAGCTCAACTATCGTCCGATAGCTAACGACAAAGTGACATGGGATATCAACTTCAACATTACTTCTGTAACTAACAAGGTGCTTAAACTTCATCCCGATCTTCACGGACAGCTTATCAGCGGCAGCCGTATTTATCGTGAAGGTGAGTCAATGTATCAAC
The DNA here is from genome assembly GCA_910583795.1 of uncultured Muribaculaceae bacterium. GTDB lineage: Bacteria > Bacteroidota > Bacteroidia > Bacteroidales > Muribaculaceae > Lepagella. Next base: position 63,665 of record CAJTZQ010000004.1, on the reverse strand, counting down.
TTTACCTTGTTCAGTATGCAGGCGTGGATCCTGCCACAGGTCTTGCCCTCTATTGGGATGCCGATCCAATTCTTGATGCAGATGGCAATACTCAAAAGGATGAAAAAGGCACTATCATTGTAGGCGACCAATATCTTTCAACAGATGCAAGCCATGCATACAGCTACAACCGCAAGTCAACTGGCAACCTGATGCCAAAGGCATATGGTGGTTTCGGCACATCTCTTCAATGCTTTGGCTTTGATTTCAGCATGGCTTTCGCATACCAGTTCGGCGGTAAGATTTGGGATTATACGTATCAAGACCTTATGCATGGTGGCACAACAAACCCACTTGGACGCAACTGGCACAAAAATATTATGAATGCCTGGACTCCTGAAAACCGCAACACAAATGTGCCTCGTCTTGACGGACAGGATTCTTACACAAGCTATAGTTCTACCCGTTGGTTGACCTCCAGTAATTATCTCTCTCTTCAGAACATCACTCTCGGTTATACGCTCCCCAAGAAACTGGTTGATGCAATGCATCTCAACAGTGTGCGTATCTATGGTTCTGCTGAGAATCTGTTCCTTTGGTCTACAAGAAAAGGTTTGGATCCACGTCAAGGATATACTGCTTCTCAGGGTGCCACTTACACAGGTTCTCGTTGTATATCCGGTGGAATCCGTGTCGAGTTCTAAATCATATTTCTCATTCATCAATTCATAATTAAGAATAATGAAAAATAATATTAAATATATTGTCGCATCTGCTGTTATGGCTTCCATGGGGCTTATAGGTTGTAACGACCTTGACACCAAGCTTATGAGCAACCATGTGACATCGGATGAAAAATCGGATGCGATTTCCAGCAAGCCTGATCTCGCTTCGGCAGGTGTGGTCGGCATCTCTTCTACCTACAACCAATATCAGGCAGTGTATGCCAACCATATCGATTTCGGATGGCCTTCCGTGATGATGATTCTTGACAACATCGGTCCTGATATGGTTTCTGACGATATCGGTTACAACTGGTTTACATCAGCTGGTAACTATGATTTAGGAAACAACAACAATTATGCCAACAATCTTGCGTGGTATCATGCTTATAAGATTATACGTTCAGCTAACGACGTATTGAAAAATATAGATTCCGAGACCACAGATCCTGATCTTCAATTGTATGCTTCCCAAGGCTATGCCAATCGTGCGTTCGCATATTTCAACCTTGCTCAACTTTTCCAATACACATATAAAGGACATGAATCTCTTCCATGTGTACCATTGATCACGGAAGAGAATGCTGATGCTGTGGCGGCTGAAGGCTGTCCACGTTCAACTGTGCAGGAAGTGTATGACCAGGTGCTTTCTGACCTTGACACCGCTATCAAGTTTCTCACAGAATGCGGTTATGGAGTCGATAGAATCGCTGATTCCGGAGCAAAACGTTTCATTTCGCTTGGAACGGCATACGGACTTCGTGCACGCGTAAATCTTGTGATGAACAACTGGCAGGCAGCTGCTGACGATGCTGCCAAGGCAATTTCCACATCAGGAGCCACACCCTATTCAATAACAGAGGCTTCACAACCTAATTTCAGCAACAGTGAAGATCATAATTTCATGTGGGCAGTATATGTACAAGAAGTGGATCGTGTAGTGACATCCGGTATCATCAACTGGCCTTCTCACATGGGTTCGCTTAACTATGGATACGCTTCTGTAGGAGCTTGGCGTTATATCAACAAGGCTCTTTATAATAGCATTCCAGACACCGACTGCCGAAAGGGATGGTTCTTGAATGAAGATGCACAAAGCTCTAATCTCAGTGCAAATCAGGCGGCGTATGTAGCATCCAATAGTATCCCAGCTTACACTCAGGTTAAGTTTGCGCCATATCAGGGGGTACTTGGAACTTCAACTAATGCTTGTGACATACCATTGATGCGTGTAGAAGAGATGTATCTTATTCAGGCGGAAGCTACAGCTATGGCTGGTAATGCTGCCGGAGGCAAAGAGATCATTGAAAATTTCGTAAAGACATATCGTAATCCTTCTTATATGTGTCCTGCTACTGATGCAGCCGGAGTTCAAGAAGAGGTTTGGAATCAACGCCGCCTCGAACTATGGGGAGAAGGTTTCTGCTATCTTGATCTTCTTCGTCTCAACAAAGGTCTTGACCGTCGTGGTGGCGGATTTGATCCCACATGGGTTTATAATATTGCCGCCCCTCTTAAGCCATTCCTTATTCCTAACGGAGAAATGGAAGCCAACAGTGCTATCGATTAATCAAACCAACAATCTTATTATAAATTAGAGAGACATGTCGGAATCCGGCATGTCTCTTTTGTAGTTTTAGCATATCAGTATTTTAATAATTTAATCATTGTATGATCTCTGTCAAGTCATTGAATATAATTCGATTTTACAAATAAAACTTGTAACGATCATTTATCTTTGAAAAGGATTGCTTCAATCGGGATACGATTGAACCAGATATTGTAGCTGTAATGATTGTTCTGACTTTCCTCCGTCAATATCCCGACTGAACCGTCGGGAAGCACGGTCATGGAAGAATATGCCGAAGGGGTGGTGACTACCTTTCTTCCAATATGCCAGTTTTTGCCATTATCTTCGCTTACAAATATAGCTACATCGTTTCTACCGTTCGGATCTGACGGAAGAGAATGCAAGAGAATGTCTTTTCCATTATGATTATATCTTATGATGTCTCCGTTACATCGGGGATCAGGGAGACTTTCCACCGGAATAGGTTCGCTCCATGTTTCCCCTCTGTCTTTTGAATATGAAAATTTTCTTAATGACCCGAAACGGTTTCTGATACTCATGATCAGAGATCCATCAGACAGTTCAACAATCTTAGCTTCATCGCCGTCTTCCGATGCTGGATTGGATGATACATTCCAATTATACCCGCCATCGTCAGAATATATGGCAAAAACCTTGAAATGTTTGTTGCCGGCTTGACGTGTGACCAACGCAAAGATAATCCTTCCATCAGCCAATTGCACCGCTCTGCCTGAAGATGCGAAAGCGCTTGTGCATTTTATAGGTTGAGACCCGAGTGAGTCGGAGGTCAATATCTGTCGATTTATATCAACCGGTTTATCCCAGGTGACACCATTGTCACGGCTCCGGCTTACCGATATATGTGCCGGGGAGTTCTGCCAAAGTCCGTTGCCATGGCTGAATATGGTTATCAGGTCTCCTGTATGGCGGTCAAAAACAAGAGCCGCATCTCCGCACCCACCGACAGAATCGTGAGCAGCCACGGTTACATACGGGCTCCATGTCATACCTCCATCCAGGCTTCGACGACAAACAATATCAATCTTCGCAGGAAGATCACCATTGTGCTCTATACGTTTGTCAGCCACAGCCACCAATGTGCCGTCGGATGTGGAGACTATTGCCGGGATACGGTAAAAGCGCGATTCATAATCTCCGGGACAAAAAACGAGCGAACGTCTTATGCCGTCATTCCATTCTTCAACATGGTTTTGTTGCGCGACAACATGCTGTCCTGATGCAATAATACAGCTTGTCAGAAATAATTTGTAATAAAAGGATTTTAAGGTCATAAAATTAATTGGTTTTGGCAAAAATACCCGTTAGCTTGTTAGCTGACGGGTATATGTTTTACTTGGGAATATTATTTATTTTGCGATTTTGATAGTCTTGGAATTACCTGTTTTGTCTATTGCCTTGACAATGAAGATGCCTGCAGGTAGATCTTCTATGCTTACCGATGCCTCACTACCATAAAACTCGGTATCTGCGCTGATCTGTTTGCCATCAATAGAAAATATAGCAATAGACGCTATACCATTTGTTGATCTTGCTGAAACCAGACTTAAATTTCTATCGTAGGAAACGGTGAAATTTCCATCGACACCTTCAATAGAATCAACACCAGAGTCTGCCAATTCAAATAAAATAGGTACAGTATTTTCTATTTGCTTTAGATCGCCGCCTATTTCCTGATAAAGGGCTATCAAGTAGACTTTCCCTGTTTCCCCGGCAGTAAAATCAATAGTCTGAGTCAATATCATTGATTCTCCTGCACCCAATAAAGGTATTTCACTAAATTTTGATACTATAAGCGATTGACCTCCAGACCTCGGGAACACTGCAAAATATATTGGACTTCCCTGATAGCCTTCTATTACCTCTAATTTACAACTGATCGGAATTGCAGATGAATCATACACGGCATAGAGGCGAGTTGTCGTACCATTTTCAAACTGAAAAGTTTTTGAAGATAACCCCGGTAATTCCAACCCTGTCAAACTGATTTTGGTTTCAGGAACATTAAACTTCATAGTAACCTCTGATTCCCATTTATAAGATTCAGAAGTCTCCGGATCGAAAAATCCGAGAGTATAAGAGACATCGCCGGTAGGTTCTTTAAGATTTTCTTCAAGTTCAAAAACAGTTATAAATTCTTCCGTTACTGTCTCGTTTGGCATAACGCTCACGGTTATCCCATTGGCTGTAAAAATAGTCTGTCCGCCAGATGATAACTTGGGATAATAAGTCTTAGTCAGCTCCTTTTCAGACTTGTTGGTCAATGTAATGCTGACTTTTGCAGCCTCTCTATAATAAAGATCCGAGACAATACTTGCCTTCGTTATAGTCAGTTCAGGTGTTTCTAAATCTTCTACAGTGTAAGTTGAACCTGATTTCGTAAAATATCCGTAATTATAACCTTCCGACACGCAGAGCACAGGAAGATAGTCAGATTCAGATGAATCTTTAGTCTTGGAGCAAACAGTAAGCTTATACTTTCCGTCTGAAAGATTTTTTGGCAGCGTCACATCTCCTTTTGTCAATCCGTAATACAGAATCTGATATGAGTTGTCTCCATTCGGTTTAATTTCAGGAGCATTTACTTTTCCTGATGCAAACGTCACATATTGAGTCGTGCCGCTTGTCCCATCTACAGGTTCTATGGAAACACCGATAGATACGTCAAGTGGCTGCAAACCCATATTTGCCCATAAACCTGTTTTGTCGCCATTATCAATAGATAAAGACATGCTATTGAGTTTCGGCACCATTTTAAGATTTCCGAGCTGCACAAGTCGGGCTGAGGGAGCAGTTGAAGTTGATGGTTGGATTCCGATTATAATATCCTGACCATAATTATATCCCCCGCCTTCTCCACCTCCACTTCCGAGAGAGCCCGGATTTAGAGCATCAAGAAGGAAATAACCGTCAGAAATGCCTCCCCATCCCCAATTGAAGTGGAAGAACCCTTCGGATGAATAGCCATCGCATACAAATTCATGACCTGCCGTTGGTGAACTTCCCCCGTATAACACAGGTCTGCCGGAAGCGACTTCTTCGTATATCATATCGCCCCATGCTTCCGCAGAGAAATAATTTCTATCCCAGTATTGAAGATTTGAATTATATTTGAAATTAGTGATCAATGCGTGTGCCGCATTGATGCTTGAAGCTCCTGATTCGCCAACCCCATACTGCATATCACAAGCATATCCGCAGGCTTTCATAAGATAGGCAACCGCATTTGCCTGAGTGTCATTATATCCGTTGACACTATTATAGGTATCAAGCATGTTGTCCCAATCAAATTTCTGTTCTGAAAAAGACATGCTAAAACTTTCTCCGCTTTCTTCAACAGATATAGTAGCACTTCCGGTGCCTTGATCAGGATAATTCCAGAATTTCATAATCTGTGCCATAGCGGTGGCGACGCAACCGGTAACTGTACGCTTCCCGTTAATCACAGGACACATCTCATTGAATGGGTTTGACTGATTCCATTTGGTTTTGATCAGAGGAGATACAGGCTTCCTCTCAGCCCTTGTGGAAAGAACATATTTAGATATTCCGCTCTCCCTGGCATAAGCGATCTGCCTGCCGTATTGCTCAATCCACCATTTCAATTGTGGTGGGATTTCATCTTTATTGAACTTCCCATTGTCAGCATACCCCAAGACGGGTGCCATCACGTCGTCTGCACTCAGCACAATATATCCCGGAGATCCGGCATTGTCAAACACGTAGACTGCAGCATCACCCATGGATAGATATGAAGTGAAAAGCAATTCATGAGATTTGCCACCTCTTGTGGGTAATAATATTCCACTTTCTGTCTGCATTCGCTGTAAAGCCTGATCAGGAGTGAGGAAATCTCCATACATGGGTACGGCGGCGGCAAATGCTGCTATTATCAGGAGTAAATTTTTCTTCATAACAATGAAGTTGAGGGTTTATAGTTTATAGTTTAAGTATGAAGCCTTACATATTTGGGCATCAGGAAATTCATAAAACCGTCTGTCACCTCCTTATTGGGAAGACCCAATGTCAGGATATCGAAATTAGGGTCATACTTCTTGATTGTGAGGTAACCGGTCTGATAAAAAAGTGCCTCCGGATTGGGGTCGTCGAGGTCCAGACCCATGAGCGAGTCTATGGTGCATTCCGTATGTAGGAGCGCTTCAAGATCTACATTAAATCTTTTTAGTTGGTTAACAAGAAGAGTCGCTTGTCCGGACCAAATCCAGAAATTCCTGAACACCTCCGCATCCATTACGCTGACGATGGAGAACGGTTTATACATGTCGTCTCCGAATGGGGAAAAGCGGTATCCGTCATACCATTCCTTAAGCTGCCGGCATATCTCATCATGGCTTTTGTTATATTTTTTGGCAATCGCAGCAATCCCTTCCTTGAAATTTTCTTTCAGCTCTTTTTCCGAGATCCCGCAAATCGCGCTGTAGCGGTCATCAAACGATATGTCGGCGATGTTGTTCAGACCTGAAAATATGGTGAGATGTCCGAACCGGCTGACCCCGGTGAGGAAGACAAGCCTTATATAGTCCGCACTGCTCTTGAAATTGGAATAGAATGAAGCCAATTTTTCACGGAATTTTTCAAATAAATCCGGATTGTTGAGATTATGGACAAGAGGTTTGTCATATTCATCAACCAGTATGACGACCCCTTTGCCAGTCTTTTCATATAGCTTCTTGATTATGGATTCCATTCTTATGCTCGGTTCGGAATCAACATGCTCAAGACCGTATTGATCTTCCCAATTCCTAAGAGTGGCACTTAATCTTTCGTCAAGATTTTCCGGTTTGGAGTAATACCCCACGTTCAGATCAAGATATAGTACAGGATACGGCTCCCAGTCCCAATCCATGGTGTCGGCGTAGAGTCCTCTGAAGAGCTCCCGTTTCCCCATAAAGAAGTTTTTGAGGGTTGATAGGAAAAGGCTCTTCCCGAAACGACGCGGACGTCCAAGGAAGAAGTATTGTCCTCCTGACTTGATAATATCTTCGATGTATCGGGTTTTGTCAATATAAACACAATCCCGTCCTCTCATGACTTCAAACGACTGTTCGCCTACGCCATATCTTGCCTGTCTTTCCATATACTTAGCATTTTATTTGCAAATATACAACAAACCGCTGTAAATGCCAATTATTTGACATATTATACATTGGTTTTATGTTTGATATGTTAGCAAGAATACAGTCTCATAAAAACGAATACGAATTTCAACCAGTCTAAAAATAAAAAAGGTGCATTCTACAAAAGAACGCACCCTTTTTATTGAAATTAATGATTAACTAAATACTTATTCTTTATAGTTCAAGAGCTTCCTGTCAAAAGCGGGGTTGAAATCAGATTCTGATTGAGGAATTGCCAAACGCCAGCCATTGGCAGCTGAAGGCTCATGACGTGATGCATAAGTTGCAGGAGTATTTCCAGAAGTTACAACACCTGCCTCAAAAGCACGTTCCTCAGCAGCCATGTTCCAACGTTTGAAATCTGCCCAGTTATGACCTTCACCCCAAAGTTCAATACGACGGCACAAACGTATATCATCAAGAAGAGCTTCGCCATCAGGAGCGACATAACCAGGAATACGGAGTGAATTTATCTCCATAAGGCATTCCTTTGCCGTGTTAACATCACCCGACATATATGCAGCTTCTGCTTCAGTCAGAATCATCTCCGTAGCTCGCATCCATGGATATTTAGAGTCGCAATATGTGCCTCCCTGTCCGATACTCCACATTTTTACCTGAGCACCGAGTTGCATACTTGTTGGAGCTGCTCCACCTACCATGGTGTAAGGAAGAGAAGTTACTTGATTGCTTACAGGATTATTGTTGCAAGCATATTTCACAAAACCTTCAGCCAGTTTCGAAAGACCACCTGCGACACAATCCACAGTTCCTGTCGTAGTATTGTTTTGATTCCAGAAATCTGCCTCGGTAAAAGATGCAACGCTCTCATATCCCGGAATTTTAGCCACTTCGGCAGCTTTATCAGGAGTAAAGAAACATTGGCGACGGATATCGTTGACATCAAGTTGTCTATAAAGGTCAATATTGATTGCAAATCCTCTACCCCAGTTCGAGGGATAAGATCCGTTGCAAGAGAACCATGCTCCATAAGTTGACCAATAAATATCGTTGTCCCAGTTAGACCACATGCAATCATCTGTTTCAAATATGAAACCACTCATATAATCTGCATTGGACGCAACGGAGTAACCCTGACGTGCTGAATGGGCAGCACTTTTTGCTGTAGCCCAATCATTCTTGATCATGGCTGCGCGTGCCAAAAGTCCATAAGCGATTTCAATGTCGGGCTGCCAGATCTCAGTACGGTTGCCTCCACTTTCTCCATAAAGAGTTATGGCTGTGTTGAGATCATCATATATCAGATCAAGAATCTGATTCATGGTGCCGAGAGGAGCTTCTCCTGTTCCCGGCTCTGTGCGCAGGATCACAGCATAAGCCTCGCCATTATTGCTATCTTGCCAGCGAGGTGCGAACCATTGAAGTGCATGAATGTATCCATGGGCACGATAAGTGCGGCATTGAGCCTCGATCCATTTCTTCTCTGACTCAGATCCTTCAGCTGTGCCCACAGTGGCAAGGATCGAGTTCGCACGCGAAATGATCATGTAGCAATAATCCCAGATGGCATTATTACGGGTGTTGTTTTTATCTGTTACGGAAACCCATGTATACCAGTTGCGTCCACATTCGCCCATATTGAAATATGAGCTATTGTCAGGGCCAAGCACTTCATTTACATACTGAGTATATGTAGCCTCCCCATTGCATGCACGGGGATATGATGTTGATAACTGAGAATACATTATGCGGGCAATACCATACACACTCATTTGTGCTGCCTGTGTTGTGGAGCTGGCTTGAGATTCTGATATATTGGTAATTGGCTCAGTGGAAAGGTAATCTCCGGAACATGACGACAGCATAGTCGCAGTGACCAGAGAAACAAATCCTCCATATATTAGTTTCTTGTTCATAATCTTTGTGTATTATAATTAAAATTTCGCTGTCAGCTGGAATGAATATACTCTTGAAGGCACGAAATACTGACCTTGTCCTCCACTATAGTTATATTGTGGATTCAAACCTTTACGTTTTGCTGCTATGAAAGCATTGTCTACAGAAAATCCTAAATTAAGATTTTGAAGCTTCATTGCATTCACCCAATTCTTGGGAAGATCATAAGAAAGGTTGATATTTTTTAGTGTCAGATAATTGTTGGTCACAAGGAATCGGCTACTTCCGGCATTATTGTATGAATTATTAGCCGTGTTTAATGCCGGGATTCCATTAGGATCAACACGATTAGGACTTTCCTCAGTCATTCCTGCGGGAGCTTCTGTCCATGATTTCAAAAGATCTTTATGAAGAGCAAATGCACCGGAAGTTCCTATAGACATAAGTCCGGCATAATTGGAATCATACACTTTACCACCAAGACTATATGTAAACAGCAAACCGAGATTTATACCTTTCCAGTTGACATTAGTTCCAAATGATCCGTAAACTGTCGGCAATGCAGTTCCCATTATCTTTCTTCCTGCGTAAGCTGTATTTGTGGTATACATTTTATCGCCGATCTGAACAAATGCATTATTGTTCTTGGCATTTTCTACAGCAGTGTTAGCTGCATCTTCATCCCATACCCAATTGTTATTTTCGTCATAATAATAATAATCGGGAGAATGCGGATTGAACTCATATAAGGAATTACCGGTCAATTGGTCTACACCTGCGAATTCATAAGTATATCTTTCGTAAAGGCTCTTGCCGATGAAGAGACCATCACCCGGTACATTTTGATTGTCAGGAAGCTTTACAATCTTATTCTTAAGGAACGAAGCGTCAATATTAAATGACCATTTCAGATCCTGGTTTCTTATGATATCAACACCAAATTGAAGTTCCCAACCGATATTTTGCATAGTTCCTATATTTTGAAGGATACGTGCGTCAGTTCCTTGGTTGCCGAGGCTACCAGACGAACCGGGTGCTGTTCTCCAGAAGAGCAGATCGGTGTTGCGCTTGTTATAATAACCTATACTGAAGTTAAATCTGTCATTGAACAATGAACCTTCAAGTGCAACGTCAAGAGTTTTGGTTGACTCCCATTTGATTCCATTTGGTGCAAGCTGAGAGGGAACCAGTACGTTTGTACTTCCGCCGAGTGCCCATCCGAAGTTATAAAGTCCCCAATGTGCATAATATCCGGCAGACATATCGTTACCTACAGATCCATATGCGGCACGAAGTTTTAAGAAATTGACCCAAGAAAGGTTGTGCATGAATTTTTCCTTGGAAAGTATCCAGCTTGCTCCTGCACTCCAGAATGTACCCCAGCGGTCATCCTTTGCAAAACGTGAAGAACCGTCACGGCGGATAGAAGCCTCAAGGAAGTATTTCTGATCATAATTATAACGAGCGCGTCCAAGATATGATTCCGATTTATACATCACTTCGTATGCGACCATGTCCATCATATCCGAGAAGTTGTTCATATTGATCATGCCGTCAAGCTGCTGACCGCTCTTGCGGTTGTAGACATAACCGTATGAATATTGATAATTTTCATGGTCGAGAAGCACATCCACATGATGAATTCCATAGTCATGCGCCCAGTTAAGCTGCTGCATGAAAGAATGGGTCTTGGTTTTGTAGAATGCCTGAGTAAGAGAACCAACATTTCGTTGAGATCCAACTTTATTGTTATTGTATTGAAGCTCGTCGGTTTTGTCTCGGAACATTGCTCCTTTGACAGTTGCCTCGAAACCATAAGGCAGTATGACTGTACCATAAACTGAAGCATCCAATTGTGTCACGCTAAAATTGCGACGGTCTTCTCTGATATTCCATACTATATTACCATCCGAGTTGTAAGGTTCAAGATTCCATACCGGCTCATTAGTATCTTCGTCATATACAATATTACCTTTGCTGTCATGCAGATAATAAGGATAGATAGGAGCCTTATTCTGAGTCATTGAGAATGGATTTATCGTCACTCCAAGATTATCCGGATCAAGAGGGCTTCTTTGTGATTCAGTTTGAGCCGCGCTTAAATTCACGCCCAGCTTTAAAAAGCTGACAGGGTTTGCATTCAGATTGACACGACCGTTGAATCGTTCGAAATCAGTCAGAAGCACATATCCGTTTTCTTTCAAATAACCGGCAGAGGCAAAGGCGTTGAATTTTTCTGTGGCACCTGCCATGCTTACAGAATATTCCTGACGATGCCCTGTGCGTGAGACACCTTTCCACCAATCCATATCTTCACCTGTATAACCCGGAAGAACCGAAGCATCCAACAGACCTTGCTGGTTAAACACTTTGTCATCATCCGCATCATAAATATTTAGTCTTGTGAAAGTGCTGATGAAGTTATTTCTCCAATAATCGATGGCTGTCTGCTTATCCCATTTTTGTGCAGTCATTGAACCGTTCACCTGTGCATTGAAAGCGGTCTGCATCCAATCGTTCTGACCCAGGCGGTCATATTGAGACAGTCCTCTTTCATAAACACCCTGACGGATTTGAAGAGTGACATCAATAGTTCCGATATTTTTTGCTTTCTTAGTTGTGATAAGCACAACACCGTTAGCACCACGGTTACCATAAAGGGCACAAGATGCCGCGTCCTTAAGTACTGACATTGATTCAATATCATTCGGATTTAATGCAGAGATATCACCCACATATTCAGTCCCATCCACTATGACAAGAGCCGAATTGTTACCATTAATAGATGAGAATCCTCTCACACGGATAGATGCGGATTCACCAGGCTGAGTTGTAGAGTTGTTGACCATTACACCGGGTGCGTTACCTTCAAGTGCTGTTGTTACTGAAGTTACAGGGCGATCCTCAATATCTTTTGAACCGACAACTGCAACAGAACCTGTAAGCGACTCCTTATTAGCGGTACCATAAGCCACGACTATCACATCATCAAGATTTGCAGATGTCGCTGAAAGATGAATAGTCATGTTGTCATGCAGTTTAACTACCTCGTCCTTGTAACCAACATAGGAAATTTTTGCCTGAGTGACATTTTCAGGCACTGTTAGAACGAACTTACCGTCGATATCGGCTGCTGTTCCCTGTCCGCCACCTATGGGGGCGATCGTTGCTCCGATGAGCGGCTCATTGTTTGCCGCATCGAGGACGGTGCCGTGATAAGTACGGGTCTGCGCCATCAGGCTCAGACTGCTGACTATCACCGTCATCAAGATTAAAAACAATTTTCTCATACGTAATAATTTTGAGATGTAGTTATTATTGTTTTGGTGAATAATTATTCTTTTTAAAAGAGAATAGGGAATATAAATAACTGAATTTTAGAAATTAACCAATCCATTTCCTCTTGTAAAAAATATAGTTTTATCTTAGTCGTCGTTGATTAAAGAGTTAATTAAAATGCCCGTCAAACCACCTTTGCGCAAAGATGGACTTGTAAATATTCTGCAAATTTAAACAAATTTTTTTTATCTACTGCTAAAAAACATTAAAAATCTTTCTTTTTAACACATTTTTCTCTCAATATGTTAAACGAATTTGTTCATTTTAACATATCATTTTGCTATTATCGTTATAAATTTCTTTAATTTTCCAAAGAAATCTATTGAAAGCATCTGTTTTTTCATGCAAGTCTCTGATTAATCAATAATAATTCCATCTCATAATTAGCAACTTAAGTTCTGTCTTTAACTTTAAGCCATAAACTCAAAACTCATACGAAATAATTTCATCTCAAAATGATTTACGTATGAGAAAATTGTTTTTAATTTTGATGACGGTGATCGGTTTTAGTCTGGCAGCCTCTGCACAGACCCGTACCTATCACGGCACCGTCATAGATGCGGCTAATAATGAGCCGCTTATCGGAGCCACTGTCATGCCGGTGGGTGGAGGTCAAGGAACAGCCACTGATATTGACGGTAATTTTACAATCATTGTTCCTAACAATGTGAAAGAGATTAAAGTGTCTTATGTCGGATATCAGTCTGTCACAGTCCCACTCTCCGACAACATGACTGTTAAACTTGACACATCTGCTTCAACCCTTGACGATGTAATGGTGGTGGCATTCGGCACTACAACTAAAGAAGCCTTCACCGGTTCTGCGGCAGTTGTCAACTCATCAGATATTCAAAAGCACACTACAACCAATGTCGCTGATGCTCTTGTGGGAAGTGTACCTGGATTACAGATGAGATCTACAACCGGAGCGCCAGGGTCTTCTCAAGGAAGCATGTCCATTCGAGGAATAAACTCTATTTATTCCGGGACTGAACCTCTTGTCATTGTAGACGGCGCGCCTTACAGTGCAAGTCTCAGCAATCTGTCGCAGAATGATATCGCATCTATCTCCGTTTTAAAAGATGCAGCTTCAGCCGCTCTTTATGGTGCACGAGGCGCATCAGGTGTGATCATCATCACGACAAAAAAAGGTGCCAACAGGGAAGCTGAAATTAATGTTAACGCAAAATGGGGTGGAAACACCAGGGCAGTTCAGGATTATGATGTAATCACAGATCCCGGGCAATATTATGAGGCATACTATCTACAATGGTATAATTACCATTTTTACAAACAAGGTATGTCGGCAGATGCAGCTAATGCCGCAGCCAACAGGAGCATGATGAACGACCTGGTATACAATGCCTATACTTTGCCGGAAGGACAAAACCTTATCGGCATGGACGGGAAACTCAATCCAAACGCCACCCTTGGTAACAAATTTGTTTTCAACGGTCAGAACCGTTACCTCATTCCGGATAACTTCAATGACGAAGCTTATCGCACAGGACTGCGTCAGGAATACAACCTTAGCATAAATGGCGGCACTGACCGCGCAAGTTTTTATGCGAGCATGAACTATCTTGGAGAAGAAGGTATTTTGAAACCCTCAAGCTTCGACCGTTTCGCCGGCAGAATCCGTGCAGATTATCAGGCTAAAGATTGGTTAAAAGTTGGGGCTACAATCGGCTATACTCACTCAAGCACTGTAGGCAACTCCGATTTGAGCGCATCCAGTCTCGGTGCATCAAACGTGCTTTATTTTACGTCAATGATCGCTCCGATATATCCTCTTTATGTAAGGTCGTATGACGAAGCGGGAAATCCATACATAGTTACAGATGAATACGGCAATAAAACTTACGACTTTGGTGTATCAAATTATTATGGCAAATCCCGTCCATTCAGCGCCCCCGGAAATGCAGTCGGAGGTCAGGCACTTGATCAGGCGAAAACAATCAGCAACCAATTGAATGCAACCTTCAATGCCACATTCCAATTCACCGATTATCTCAAGCTTGACGTGGTTAGCAACGTGACATGGGGATTGAGTCAATACACCTATTATGGCAACATGAACAATCCCTTGAATTCAAATGTCAAAGGCAAGTTATCAAAATCAGACACCAACAGTGTCCGCACCAACAACACCCAAACGCTTACATTCTATAAGCAACTGGGTGACCATTATCTGAACGTTCTTGTCGGACATGAGTATTACCGTACAGATCAGCAATATCTTTATGGATATGCTGAAGGCGGGTTTTCTCCTACCATTCTTGAGTTGGCAGCATTCGCAAACCGGCAAATCAATACCACTTCCAACAAGACAAGATATAATGTGGAAGGATGGTTCGGTAGCGCACAGTATAATTTCTAAGAAACTGTTTAAAATTTATTATGTATTGTCATTGAGGTCTTTGTCGGCATCTTTATGATATTTATTCAGTCATTATGGAACCCCATAACTCCATCATAAATATCAAAAATCTACCTGACAAATCCTCTCAATCCCTTCAACAAATAAATTTAAACAGTTTCTAAATGAGTATGGCTTTGGTTTTAAGGCCTATCTGGTTCAGAATGATTATTTCGCACCGAGATCAGAGAGAACGCGGTCAATTTTGTCTTCAGCTTTCTTGACAGTCTCTTCATATTTATCGTTAGAGGGAAGGTCTTCCCGCACCTCTACATAAAATTTGATTTTAGGTTCAGTGCCTGAAGGACGTACGGAAACTTTATCCCCGGCTTCAGTGAAGAATTGAAGCACATTGGAAGTGGTGGGGAAGTTAAGTTTTTCCATTTCTCCGGTCTTGAGGTTCTTGCTGTTGAGATCAGAATAGTCTTTGATGACGACCACCGGTGAGCCTGCGAGAGACTTCGGAGGATTCTCACGGAAATTCTTCATCATTGCCACGATTTCGTCTGCGCCTGTCTTACCCGGACGAACGACGCTGACTCCGCGTTCACGTGAGAATCCATACTCTTTATAAATATCGATCAGCATTTCATAAAGAGTCATGTTTTTCTCTGCCGCCCATGCCGCGATTTCACACATGAGAGTGATAGACGACACAGCGTCTTTGTCACGCACGAATGTCTCCGGAAGGAAACCGTAGCTTTCCTCGCCGCCACCGAGATATCTCTCTTTGCCTTCGAGATTGCGCATCACGTCGGCAATCCATTTGAATCCTGTGAAGCAATCATAACATTTGACATTGTTAGCTTCGGCAATTCTTTTGATTGTCTCGGTTGTAACGATTGTCTTTACACAATATTCGTTCCCTTTGAGCATTCCGAGTTCACGGTTGCGTGTGATAAGATAGTAAAGGAAGATCATTACAATCTGATTGCCGTTGAGAAGCTGATATTCACCATTGCCATCGCGTACCACAAGCCCGATACGGTCCGAGTCAGGGTCAGAAGCCACAACAATGCTTGCCCCTGTCTCTTTAGCCTTTGCAATGCCCATCGCCATTGCTTCCGGGTTTTCAGGGTTAGGGGATACCACTGTTGGGAAATCACCGCTTCTCATGTCTTGCTCAGGAACATGGATCACATTTTCAAACCCCCATTTTTTGAGTGAGTCAAAAATGAGCATGCCTCCTGTGCCGTGGATAGGAGTGTAGACGATCTTCATGTCGGCGTGTTTCTTGTCAGTTTCAGGAGAAAGTGACAGGGTCTTGATATCGTCGAGATATTGCTCGTCGATCTCTTTTCCGATAATCTGGATAAGATCCTTGTTTGGCGTGAACTTGATCTGGTCAACAGAAGTGATTGCATTCACGTAAGCGATTGTCTCCACATCGTGGGGCGCGATCATCTGTGCTCCGTCGCTCCAATATGCCTTATAACCGTTATATTCCTTTGGGTTGTGGCTTGCAGTCACCATTACTCCGCTCTGGCATCCGAGCTTGCGGATTGTGTAAGAAACCTCCGGAACAGGACGGCAATCTTCAAACAGATAAACCTTGATGCCGTTTGCGGAGAATATATCTGCCGCGAGTTCTGCAAATTTCCTTGAGTTGTTGCGCACGTCATGTCCGATTGCCACGGTGATCTGAGGTTCGTCTTTGAATACGTCGTTCAGGTAGTTTGCAAGACCTTGGGTGGCAGCTCCCACAGTGTATATGTTCATGCGGTTGGAGCCGGCTCCCATGATTCCGCGGAGACCACCGGTTCCGAATTCAAGGTCTTTATAGAAAGCGTCGATAAGTGCGGTTTTGTCATCGTCGTCAAGCATTTTCTGCACTGCCTCGCGTGTTTCTGCGTCATATTGAGGTCCAAGCCATTTTTCGGCTTTTTCTTTCACAGTTTTCAACAATTCTTCGTTGTTCATAACTTTATTTGTTATTGGGTTATTATATGTATGATCTATTAAACATTTAGGTTAAACCTAAATTCTGCGCTCAAAATATTAGTCGTTGATTAACCGAGTAACTGAACTGAGCAAGTGTGTTTAAAACTAAACGCAAAGCTAATGAAAAAAGGTGAGAAATAAAAGCGGAGATAAATAAAAAGCAATAAATTTAGTCAATTTTTAGAAAAAAGAAAAAAGTTTAGACAACTTCATTGTTATGCGAATTGGAGTGAGATTATCAGAAAATTTGTTTATATTTGCATTTCCAAACATTGTTTTCTATGATTTCATCAATGACCGGCTTTGGGCGCGGTGGCGCCCAGACGTCGACAAAAAGGGTAAAGGTGGAGATCAAGTCGCTCAATAGCAAGCAACTTGATCTTTCCTTGCGTGTTCCGTCAATCTATCGGGAAATGGAAGTGACGATGCGCAATCCGATTGCAGCTCGCCTTGAACGAGGGAAGGTGGAACTTTCGGCTTCTGTGGAAAATCTTGTCGCGGAAGCTACAACTACAATCAACGTGGAATTGCTTGGTGCTTATAAGGCGCAGCTTGAAGAGATGGGGCGTCGCCTCGGTCTTCCTGCCCCCTCTGACTGGTATCAGATGTTGCTTCGAATGCCAGATGCGATGAAAACAGAGTCTTCCACACTTGCTCCCGATGAAGCTGAAGCCTTTGTTGCTGCATGCACCGAGGCTATGGATGCGTTGGTCGATTTTCGGGAAAAAGAGGGCAGAAAGTTGTATGTGTTCTTTGTCGAAAAGATTGATCGTATAAGGCAACTCCTGTCGGAAGTGACACAGTATGAGGAGGAAAGAGTGCCTAAGATTCGTGAACGCCTTGAAGACCAGCTGTCGAGACTCACTTCCATTGAATATGATAAAGGCAGATTGGAGCAAGAACTGATTTTCTACATTGAAAAACTTGACGTGACAGAGGAAAAGGTGCGCCTTGCCGCACATCTTAACTATTTCATGGAAACATTGGGTGCTCCTGATAGTAAACCCGGAGAAGGACAAGGGAAGAAACTTGGTTTCATAGCTCAGGAAATGGGTAGGGAAATCAATACACTCGGGTCAAAATCCAACCATGCAGAAATGCAAAAGATTGTGGTCAGGATGAAAGATGAACTTGAACAAATTAAGGAGCAGGTGCTCAATGTGTTATGAAAGGTAAGATTATAATACTTTCCGCCCCTTCGGGCACCGGTAAATCCACCATCATATCTTCGTTGATAAATATTCCCGAGTTGAGTCTTGGCTTTTCCATTTCTGCCACAAGCAGAAAGCCGCGGGGTCAGGAACAACATGGCAAAGACTACTTTTTTTTGACCGAAGAAGAGTTTCAGAAGAAAGTTGACAACGGAGAATTTGTAGAGTGGGAGGAAGTATATGCAGGCACAAGATATGGCACTCTCGAGAGCGAAGTGGCTCGTGTAACAGAATCAGGGCATAATCTTATAATGGATGTAGATGTCAAAGGTGCGCTTAATATTAAGAAGCGTTTCGGGAAAGAGGCGTTGTCTATATTTGTAATGCCACCCGATATCGATACGCTAAAGTCGAGATTGATGGCAAGAGGTACGGATTCTCCCGACACTATTCGAAAGCGATTGGCGAAAGCCGAATATGAGATGGGCTTTGCCAAGGATTTTGACACAGTCGTTGTGAATGACATCCTTAGTGATGCTGTTGATAAAGTAGCTTGTAAAATAAGGGATTTTGCAAAATTGTGAATTCGTGTTTTATATGAGAATAGGAGTTTACAGCGGAAGTTTCGATCCTGTCCACACCGGTCATGCCATGGTTGCCAACTATGTGGCGCAATGGGGTGGGGTAGACGAGGTTTGGCTTATGGTCAGCAGACAGAATCCTCTTAAAGAGGGTAGAATGCCTGCAGAAGATGACCACAGATTGGCTATGGCGTCGATTGTTGCAAAGCAATGCAACGGCATTAAGGTGTCTGATTTTGAGTTATCACTTCCGTTGCCCTCATTCACATATGTCACTCTCTGCAAGCTAAGAGAAAAATATCCACAGCATGAGTTTGTTTTGATAATCGGCAGTGACAATTGGTATGCATTAGACAAGTGGCGCGATGCGGATAAAATAATCAAAGAGTTTGGCATGATAATTTATCCCCGTCCCGGATACTCTCTGCCTAATGTTTTGCCGGAAGGTGTGTCGGCAATTGGAAACGATGCTCCTGTAGCGTTGGTGTCATCGACTTTTGTCAGAGAAACTATAGCTAAAGGTGGAAATGTCAATTATTTTGTGCCATGCAAAGTGGCGGATTACATTAATGAAAATAATCTATATAAAATTTAGATAATGTCGGAAGATAACATGAGAAGTCGACTCTTGGGAGTCACGCAGCTTGCTGCCGATTATTGTGCTACTTGTGAAAATGCACGCGAAATGGAGAAGATGGAGTTCGTTGACAGGATGCTTGATCTTCTTCCCCGCATTTATTGGGAATTTTTTGACCTGTCTGCCGATATTGTCGCTTTGGATGAATTTGATTATTTCTCGTCGTATGTCGATGAGGATTATTATGACAGTATCCGCCGTCATATTGAGGCTTTGTTAGGTCCTGATGATGTCTTTCTTGAGACTTTTGAGGAAGACATGAAATATAGCGACACACCAATCGCAGCCTCAATAGCCGAATCTTTAGCAGACATTTTTCAGCCTTTGTTTGATTTTATTTCAATCACCAAAGACACTGATGGCGAAAAAATTACAGAGGCTTACATGCAATGTAAAGAGGACTTTGGTTCTTATTGGAGCCAAATGCTTTGCAATGTATTGCGCGCCCTCAATCATATTAAATACTCCTCCAACGGAGAATAAAAAAGAAAAATAATAAGGATTTGATCCTTATCCATTAACGTAATAAACCTTTAATAAAAATATACCGGACATGATTGAAAAACTTCTTGGATGGCTTGATAATGCCACATGCAATTTCCTTGCAGTTGAAACTATAAAAAAAGAACTTGAAGCGGCAGGATTTACTGAATTGCGTCAAGAAGATTCCTGGAAAATAGAACCGGGTTCTCGTCATTATATAGTAAAAAACGGGAGTGCCATTTTCCCTTTTATAGCCGGAACAGGCAATCCTGATGAAAATGGTTTCAGAATAATATCGGCACACTCCGACAGTCCCTGTTTCAAGATCAAACCTAATGCGGAAATCTATGGCGACGGGGGAGTGGTCAGTCTAAATGTTGAAAAATATGGAGGTGGAATTCTTTATACCTGGTTCGACCGTCCGCTGTCTATGTCGGGCAGAATCATGTTAGATAGCGGGGATCCTATACATCCCGATACAAAAGTGTTCGATCTCAAGAAAGCGGTTGCCACCATTCCTCATCTTGCAATCCATTTCAACCGAGGAGTGAATAACGGAAACCCTCTTTCAGTGCAGAAAGATATGAAACCCGTGATTGGCTATTTTTCTGAAGAAGAAATAGCCGAAGTGAGGAAAAAAGGTGGCTTCGTAAAGAAAATTGTTGCGGAACATCTTGGAATCCACCCTCAGGATATCATAGAGTATGAGATAAATCTCTATCCACTCGAACCGGCAGGTATCTGCGGTGTGAATGGTGAATATTTCCAATCAGCCCGAATAGATGATCTGTCGATGGCTTTTGCCGGTCTCGAGGCTTTGCTTTCCGTTGCTGATGTGCCCTGTAAAGACACAAGGTTGCTCGCTGTCTTTGACAATGAAGAGACCGGCTCGGGAACCAAGCAAGGAGCCATGGCGCCTTTGGCAAAAGATCTTATGGAGCGTATTTGCTCAAGTCTTGGAGGCAGCAGGGAAGGTTTCTTCCGAGCAGTGGCTAAATCATTCATGATTTCGGCTGACGATGCACATGCATGGCATCCGAATTATAACGAAAAATATGATCCCACGAATCATCCTGTTGTAGGAGGCGGTCCGGTGATCAAGATTAATGCCAATTGCAAGTATATGACAGATGCCGACGGATCTGCAGTCTTCAAAAATCTTTGTAAGAATGCCGGGGTGAAATATCAGATGTTTGTTAATCACGCGGATGTTGAGGGTGGCTCGACTCTCGGAAACAAACTTACGGTACAGCTTGATCTCAGAGGTGTCGACATGGGGGCTGCCATCTGGGCAATGCATTCAGCCCGTGAAACGGCAGGCGTCTCCGATCATGTGGATACGGTAAAAGTATTCTCTACTTTCTTCAGTTGAATTTTACATTATTTAACTAAATCAGACATTTGATTAATTACATAATCATATAAAAACTTAAATTTCGTAGCCTTATGCTTAGACATATTAATGTAAAATTTGCTGAGGCGGAGAAAATTTAATACCTTTGCAGTCGATTTGCCCGAAGTCAGTAATGCCGGGGGCAGATCCGACTGCAGCATAGAACTAAAGTAACTAAATCAAGATAAAGTTTAAAGATGAACGTAAATTTCGAAAAGCTCGGAAATGTAAACGGTGAGATCACCGTCACCATCGAAGCCAATGACTACACTGACAAGATCAGCAAGCAGCTCAAAGAGATTGGGAAAAAGCATGCTGAACCCGGTTTCCGTCCGGGGCATGTACCTGCAGGTCTTATAGCTAAGAAATATGGCACGGCTGTTAAATATGATGTCGTCAACAAAGAAGTTGCAGACGCCGTCTTCAATTATATAAAAGACAATAAACTTCAGGTGCTCGGACAGCCTGTGCCTGAAAGTGACAATTCGTTCGATATCAACAATTCTGACTTTACTTTTAAATTCAAAGTAGGTCTCGCTCCGGAAATCGCTAATCCGGTTAATAAAGAGCTCCATGTTCCTTATTATAATATAACGGTGAGCGATGAGATGGTCAACGAACAGGTTGATGGTCTCCGTCAGCGTTTCGGTCGTCAGGTTCCGGGAGAGGAGACAGAACCAAACGCTGTCATCAAGGGCACGATCACTGAGCTTAATCCTGACGGTTCAGTCAAGGAAGGCGGAATTGTAGTGGAAAACGGTATCATCGCTCCCATGCATTTCAAAAATGAGGATCAGAAGAAGCTTTTCGAGGCAAAACATCCCGGCGACAGTGTAGTCTTTAATCCTGCCGCTACATGTGATGCAAATCCTGTCGAGCTTTCTTCGATGCTTAATATCGATCGTGATCAGGTTGAAGACCATAAGGGAGATTTCCGTTTCGATATTAAAGAGATTATCGTGCTTCGTCCAGCTGAACTCGATCAGGAATTCTTCGATAACGCTGTCGGCAAAGACAAGGCACACAATGAAGAGGAATTCAAGGCTGCGGTCAAGGAACTTCTTGCGCTTAATCTTACAAACGATTCAAACTATCGTTTCACAATCGATGCCAAAGATGCCGTTGTCAAGGCAGTTGGAGAACTTGAACTTCCCGTTGAAATCCTCAAGGAATTCCTTATCCGTCAGGGAGAGGGTATAACTGCAGAAAATGTCAATGAAGAATTTGACAAAATGCGCGGTCAACTTGAATGGGATCTTATTCGTGACAACATCGCATCAAGCCACGACGTTAAGGTTGAGGAAGACGATATTCTCAATGAGGCTCGCGGTGTCGTTGCCCGTCAGCTCATGCAATACGGACCAAATGCTCTTTCTGACCAGATAGTGGATAAATATGCTCAGGAAGTGACAAAGGATCCGAAGAATCGTGAGATGCTTTACCAAAATGCTCTCAACCGCAAAACATTTGAGGTTATCAAGGAAAATGTTACTCTTGATAACAAGGATGTGACTGTTGAGGAATTCCAGAAACTCTTTGTTCCGGAAGAAGCATAAATCATATTTTGATCAGGAATTAATTCACCCGGCGCAGTGCTGACGAGGCGCTTCGCCGGGTGTATATGTAATTTGGCATAATATTTGCATGTAGACACACTATATCGGTTAAAGTGATAAGATAATGCTCAATATATTTGTTTATTAGTTATCGCGACACTGATTTTAATGTCTTTAATTAATAAAAATATGCAAAACGACTTTAGAAATTTTGCTGTCAATCATCTTGGCATCAATTCAAATACCCTTGACGGATACACTCGTCATATCGACAAGCAAGGAGCGGTTTTCACTTCTACCACTCCTTCCGCCGACTACATGAATCCTTATATCCTTGAAGAGCGTCAGCTTAACGTGACTCAAATGGACGTCTTTTCTCGTCTTATGATGGATCGTATCATTTTCCTTGGTACCCAGGTCAGCGACACGTCTGCCAATATTATTCAGGCGCAGCTTCTGTATCTTGATTCAATTGATCCTGACAAAGATATATCTATATATATCAATTCTCCCGGTGGGTCTGTATATGCCGGGCTTGGGATATACGACACGATGCAATACATCTCAAGCGACGTGTCTACTATCTGTACAGGTATGGCTGCGTCGATGGCTGCGGTGCTTCTTGTTGCAGGAGAAAAGGGAAAACGCTTTGCTTTGCCTCATTCAAGGGTCATGATTCACCAGCCTATGGGAGGCATTCAGGGACAGGCTTCAGATATAGAGATTACCGCAAGGGAAATCTTGAAACTGAAGGAAGAATTGTATCGTATTATTTCTGATCATTCAGGACAACCATTTGAAAAAGTTGAGGCGGATTCTGACCGAGATTACTGGATGATTGCCAATGAGGCTAAAGAATATGGTATGATCGATAAGGTTCTTGTAAATCCTAAAAAAGAAGATAAATAAATTCGGGTAACCGTCCCTAAGTTTCGCAAGTTTGTTTTTAGTTTGCGAAAGTTGAATAAATAATCGTAGAAATGGCAAATAAAAGAAGCGGCTTGGTATGCTCAATGTGCGGGACGCCCGACAGCAGTTCCAATCCGGTTGTTAAAGTGCTCGACGGATTAAACCTTTGCACCGATTGCATTAAATTTATAGATGATGCAAGAGATGCTCAGTTGAAAAAATCTATAAAAAAGAGTGATTCTACAAAAGAGGATACTTTGTCGGTGCCTAAACCCAAAGAGATTAAGGAATATCTTGACGAATATATAATCGGTCAGGATGAAGCCAAAAAATATCTTTCGGTCGCCGTGTATAATCATTATAAGCGAATTGCACAGGAGAAAGGGACTGACGACGTAGATATAGAAAAATCTAATATTATCCTCGTCGGACCCACAGGAACCGGAAAGACCCTGCTTGCGAAGACCATAGCAAAACTTCTCGATGTGCCCTTTGCCATTGTCGATGCGACTGTCTTGACTGAAGCGGGATATGTGGGTGAAGATATAGAATCCTTGCTCACTCGCTTGCTACAGGCATGTGACTATGATGTCGAGAAAGCTGAAAAGGGTGTTGTCTTTATCGATGAGATCGATAAGATTGCCCGCAAGAGTGACAATCCCTCTATCACACGAGATGTCAGCGGAGAAGGTGTGCAACAAGGTTTGCTTAAACTTCTCGAGGGGTCGACAGTGTTGGTTCCTCCAAATGGAGGCAGAAAGCATCCTGAGCAAAAGATGATTGCGGTCGATACTAAAAACATTCTGTTCATATGTGGCGGAGCATTCGATGGTATCGAGCGTAAGATCGCTTCCCGTCTCAACACACATGTGGTTGGATACGGGCATGACGAGGCAAGCAGAAAACGTCAGCGTGACAATCTGATGAGATATGTTATGCCCCAGGATCTCAAGTCGTTTGGATTGATACCGGAGATTATCGGGCGTCTTCCTATCCTTACAAGTCTTGATCCTCTCGACCGGCAGGCTTTACGACGTATTCTTACAGAACCCAAGAATGCGATTGTGCGTCAGTACAAAAAATTGTTTCTACTTGACGGCGTTGAACTTGAATTCTCAGATGATGCCCTTGATTTGATTGTCGACAAGGCGATTGAATATAAGCTTGGTGCTCGCGGACTTAGATCTATAGTTGAGACTATCATGGTTGATGCCATGTTTGACGTCCCGTCAGAGCCGGTGAAAAAATTCATCGTTGATGCCACTTATGTTCAGCGACAGCTTGAGAAGGCACATTTTGAAAAAACAAAAATAGAAGACAATCCGACATAAGACCGTAAAAGACTTAGAAACTGTTTAAAATTTATTTTGTCTTGTCATTGAGGTCTTTGTCGGCATCTTTATGATATTTATTCAGTCATTATGGAACCCCATAACTCCATCATAAATATCAAAAATCTGCTCGACAAATCTTCTCAATTTCTTCGACAAATAAATTTAAACAATTTATTAAAGCGGCAGTTCTTTATTAAAAAAATATGCCGAAAGTCTTGAATGAAATTATTAATGAGTCAGGGGCATGGACATTCCATGTCCCTGACTTATGCCGTATGATTGTTTGAATATGAATTTTTTTGATTGATATATGAAGAAATTCAAGAATATTTTTTAACTTTGTATATCAAGAAATTCTTCGAACCTCATTAACTATGGCAGACATCAAAGCGATCCATGAAGCCCTTAAGTATAATTTCGGCTTCGACAACTTTAAAGGCAATCAGCTTGAAATCATCAACAGTCTCCTTGACGGAGAGGATGTTTTCGTGTTGATGCCCACAGGTGGTGGAAAATCTTTATGCTATCAGCTTCCGGCTCTCATGTCGGAAGGGACCGCCATAGTAATATCTCCCCTCATTGCCCTGATGAAAAACCAGGTTGATGCCATGCGCAACTATGGTGAAGATGACGGAATTGCACATTTTTTGAATTCTTCACTAAATAAAGCAATGATCGACCAAGTGAAAGCAGACGTTCTTTCCGGAAAGACCAAATTGCTTTATGTGGCGCCCGAATCGTTTACGAAAGAGGAGAATATGGCATTTATGCGTTCCATAAAGATTTCGTTCTATGCAGTAGATGAAGCTCATTGCATATCTGAATGGGGTCACGATTTCCGTCCTGAATACCGTAGAATCAGGTCAATTATAAATGAAGTCGGAAATCATCCATTGATAGCATTGACAGCTACAGCCACACCCAAAGTGCAGCATGATATTCAAAAAAATCTTGGTATGCTGGATGCCAGGGTTTACAAATCGAGCTTCAACCGCGAGAATCTTTATTATGAAGTGCGCCCTAAGACAAAAAATGTAGACCGTGATATCATACGTTTTATAAAAGCAAACACCGGAAAATCCGGCATAATATATTGTCTTAGTAGAAAAAGGGTTGAAGAACTTGCTGAAACTTTGAAACTGAACGAAATCGCCGCTCTTCCATATCATGCCGGAATGGATTCTGCAACCCGCTCGGAGAATCAGGATGCGTTTTTGCATGAAAAGGTGGATGTTATTGTTGCCACTATTGCATTTGGGATGGGCATAGATAAGCCTGATGTGCGGTATGTGATTCATTATGACATCCCCAAGAGCCTGGAAGGATATTATCAGGAGACAGGCCGTGCCGGGAGAGACGGCGGCGAAGGGACATGCATTACTTTTTATACAAAAAAAGACCTACAGAAACTTGACAAGCTGATGCAAAGCAAAACGGCGGCAGAACAAGTGATTGGGAAGCATCTGCTTGCCGAGACCGAAAGTTATGCCGAGTCATCAGTGTGTCGTAGAAAGATTTTATTACATTATTTCGGTGAGCAATATGAAGCAGACAACTGCGGCAATTGCGACAATTGTTTAAATCCTAAGACACAAGTGGAAGCTAAAGAAGAACTTTGTGCCGTCATTGAGACGGTGATTGCTCTGAAAGAGAAATTTAATGTGGATTATGTCATCAATGTCCTTATAGGACGTCCCACGGATGAGGTGAGATCGTATAATCATGATGATATCGAGGAATTCGGATCGCTTTCGAATTCTGATGAGAAGTTTTTGGCTACAGTGATTCGTCAGGCGGCTATTGCCGGTTATCTTGAGAAAGATATAGACAATCTTGACATAATCAAAGTGACCGCTAAAGGTAAAAAATACCTTAAAAAACCGGTATCTTTTAAAATTGTCGAAGATACAGATTACTCTGACATGGATATTGAGCCGCAGATAAAGGGTGGGGCTTCATGTGCCGCTGATCCGGTGCTTTATTCCATGCTTAAAGATCTTAGAAAGAAAATGGCTAAGAAGCTTGATCTTCCTCCTTATGTCATTTTCCAGGAGCCATCTCTTGAAGCTATGGCAACTACTTATCCGATCACCCTTGACGAGCTTGCCAATATTGCCGGAGTAGGTGCCGGTAAGGCAAAAAGATATGGAGAGGAGTTTGTAAAACTTATAAAACTTCATGTCGATGAGAATGAGATTGAGCGTCCTGAGGATATTCGAGTAAGATCTGTTGCCAACAAGAGCAAACTAAAGATATCGATTATTCATAGCATCGACCGTAAGATAGATCTTGAAGAGCTTGCAGAAAGCAAAGGTCTGGAGTTTGGTGAGCTAATAGATGAACTCGAGGCTATTGTAGAAGCCGGCACAAAGATCAATATCGATTATTTCTTAAATGAGATAATGGATGAGGATCACGAACTCGATATAATTGATTTCTTCAAGGAGAGCCAGGAAGACGACCTCGAGGCTGCCATTCAGGAACTCGGGGATGAATTCTCCGAAGAGGAGATTCGTCTCGTCAGGGTGAAATTCCTTTCCGAGATGGGCAACTGATCAAACAGGCTATAATTTTATTATAGCCTGTCCGTTAGAATATAGACAGAAGTGTTATTTACACGTTGCCTATATTGTTTCCTAAGAGGCATTTGGGCATGATAATCAATTTTTGCTTGCGAAAGTTGAATAAAAATTGCTTAAAAAAGTGAAATAATATTAATGAAAAAGATATGGTCACTCAATAATACTGAGCGCGGCATGAGGAAAATCTTCCACAGGTCGCGCTTGTCCGCGCCTATGAGTGTATGCGGACTTCTATTGTTGACAACCATATTTTTATCGTGCCATGAGGAAAAAAAAGAGAATCAGCAAGAAGATGTATTGTTCTCAATTGATGGGAACTCCTTGAGCCTTTCAGACGTCGAATCAAAAATTCCTGTGGGTATTGAGCCGGCGGACAGTGCCTCTCTATTTGACAAAATTGTTGATAATTGGATTGAGACTGCAGTCTTGGCAAAACTCGCAGAAAGCAAACTGCCTGATCTTGAAGATATCGACAGCAAAGTTGAGGCTTATAGAAATCGGCTTATAGTGGCTGAATATCTCAGAATGATGGAGGAAAGCCAAAGGCAGAAAGTAAACTCAGATTCTGTCAGGGCATATTATGATGCACATAAAAAAGAGCTTCTGACGGAATCTCCCCTTGTGAAGGGCATATATATGAAGGTGGCATCCTCATCTCCCGGAATCGAAGAAATAAAAAATTTGATTTTCAGGGCAACAGACGATGATATCGACCAGCTTGAAAAAAACTGGATGGAGACTGCTTTGCAATATGATTATTTTGGAAGCACTTGGATTGACTGGCAGACTCTTGCCGATCAGATTCCATATAGGTTTTATGACCCGGACGCTTTCCTCCAGTCTACTGATAATTTTGAGACCACCTATAACGGGTCTACCTATATTTTCCACATCAGTGATTATCTTCCCACAGGTAGCGAGCAGCCTTATGAGTTTGCAGCCAATGAGATTTCTTCTATGCTTGAGCGTTCAAAGATAGGAAGCTATGAAGACGCTTTAGTAAGATCTCTTGTCGAAAAGGCTATAAAGGAAGATCGGTTTGTTATAGTAAACTATGATCCGCTTAAAAGGTCATTCATTAATAAATCAATTAAAACGACAAATAAAGACACAAAGATAAATGAAGAAATTTAGAATTTTAATGCCGTCTGTGGCTTTGGCATGTCTCACGGCACTATATGGTTATGCTGATTCTCCGCAAAAAAATGTGATCGATGAAGTTGTCTGGGTTGTGGGAGACGAAGCCATATTCCGGTCGGATGTCGAGAATGCGTATCAGGATATGCGTCAGCAGGGCGATATAATTGGAGGAGATCCCTATTGTGTGATTCCAGAACGGATCGCATTGGAAAAACTCTATTTGCATCAAGCAAAAATAGACACTATAGAAGTGCAGGAATCCATGGTGCGTGCGCGTGTCGACCAGCAGATCAATTATATGATAAATCAGATTGGTTCTAAGGAAAAGCTTGAAGAGTATTTCCACAAATCTATCCCTGCATTGCGAGATCAATTTATGGAAGTGATGCGCAACAGGGGAATTGTCGATGAGGTGCAGAGGAAACTGACCGAAGGGGTTACGATAACTCCGAGCGAGGTGAGAAAATATTTTGATGCATTGCCACAAGATAGTGTCCCCTATATACCTATGAAGGTGGAGGCACAGATTATCACAATCAATCCTATGATACCGCGTCAGGAAATTGACGACATAAAGGCGAGGCTGAGGGAATATGCCGACAGAGTGAACCGAGGGGAATCCGATTTCTCTACTCTTGCGATCATGTTCAGTCAGGATGATGGCAGTTCGATGCAGGGTGGAGAACTTGGGTTTAAGTCAAGAAGTGAGCTTGTCCCGGAATTTGCCAATGTGGCTTTCAATCTGAGTGATCCTAAAAAAGTGTCGAGAATTGTTGAAACCGAATATGGCTACCATATCATGCAATTGATAGAAAAGAGAGGTGAGCAGGTTAATGTCCGTCATATCCTCCTCACACCAAGGGCAAGCTCTAAAGATCTCTCAGATGCCGTAAATCGTCTTGATTCCATACGCAAAGAAATTGTAGCGAATTCATTCTCATTTGGCGAAGCTGCCGCTCTCTTATCCCAGGATAAGGACACCCGCAACAATCAAGGTATAATGATCAATGGAAATGACAGGAGCAGTCGTTTCGAAATGCAGGAACTTCCACAGGAAGTGGCAAACAAGATTGAAAATATGTCTCCCGGAGACATCAGTGAAGCATTCGTAATGATAATGCCAAATAAAAACAAGGAAGTGGCAGCTATCGTAAGGCTTACAAACCGGATTCCCGGGCATCGTGCCAATCTTTCCGACGATTTCAATCTTATCAAGAGGATGTATGAGGATCATAAAAAGCAGGAAGTTCTCAATGAATGGGTGGAAAAGAAGATAAAGGAAACCTATGTGAGAATAGAGGACGGATGGAATAATTGTGATTTCCGCTATAAAGGTTGGGTTAAAGAAAGCAACTGACAAAGGGGGCAGGTCAAACCTGCCCTTATTTCCTTTTAGGAAAATTAAATTGAGAATCAAGAATGTGTAGACCGGATATTCTTCATTATCGCCGCATGTTTGTCTGTTCCGTCGTAGTGGTGCTGACGGCATGTTTTGTTATAAATATTGGTATTAAGGCTTATGCCCAGGATGTGAAAAGAAAGGCAGCTGTAAAAAAAGAGGAGACTTACACCCGCCCGAAACCTACACGTCCGATAAAACCTGTTATACCCGGTGTAAACCGTTATCAGCAAGATAAAATATTTCTCGAATATGCTGATAGTCTCTATAAAGTGCAGAATTGGCGTGACACTACCGAACGACAGATATTGAAAGGGAATGTGAAATTCCGTCAGGCTGGTATGTGGATGTATTGCGATTCTGCATATTATTATCCGGAATTAAATTCTCTTGATGCCTTCGGGAATGTGAAAATGGAACAGGGTGACACGCTGTTTGTTTATGCCGATAAACTATATTACGAAGGTAATGAAAGGATGGCTAAGCTTAAAAACGGTCCTTCCAGATCTAAAGTAAGCCTGATAAACCGTGACGTGACTCTCACAACCGACAGTCTTGATTATAGCCTTGCCATGGAATTGGGATGGTATGAAAAGTGGGGTACAATAGATGACAAGGTCAACAAGCTTACATCGCTCTATGGAGAATATTCCCCCGGTACGAAAAATGCTGATTTCTATCATGATGTAGTGTTGGTCAACAACGAGAATAATTTCACTATGTTGACTGATACCCTACATTATAACACAGACACTCATCTTGCGAGAATTGAGAGCATAACTGAAATTCAGGGTGCCAACGACACTATTATAACCACTCAAGGAGTTTACGACACTCAGCTTGGAAATGCTGAATTATTGTCTCGCTCGATGATTATTCATCGTGATTCCAACAACAACATCACCACTCTTGAAGGTGATTCCATTATCTACGACAAGGTGACCAGAATAAGCAGGGCTTACATGTTCAGGGATCCTGATAAGCACAGCATGCCTATGGTGCTGACAGACACGGCACACAGGACGACTCTTATCGGCGGTTTTGGTATTTATAACGACTCTACAAGAGAGGCGCTTGCAACAGTTTATCCCTTGTTGATGGAGTATTCACAGAACGATACTCTTTTCTTGCGTGCGGATACTATCAGGACATATATCGTTACTGAAATGGTGTCTGCAGGGCGACGATGGACTTCTTCCGGTTATCCGGAAAAAGATGGAGTGCCTATAATTAAGGCATCTGATTTTAATATCTGGTTGGATAGTGTGTTCTTTTCTATAGTGCCGCAGCTGGTGAAGGCGCCGCTACAACTTTTAAATGCCGTTATCCCTACGCCTAAACAGAATAAAACAACTCCAAAACCTGAACCTGTCATTTTGGCAGATTCCGTTTCTGATGATAAGCAAGTTGTCTCGGAAGGTATCTTATCAGGCGAAGAAAATCCGGAAGGTGTAACGGTAGGAGAACTTAAGATAGATTCCATATCGGCACCGAAAGATTCTATCCCAAAAATACCCAAAGATTTCCATGTGGCTTTGGCATATCACAGGGCTCGTTTTTTCAAACAAGATATTCAAGGTGTGGCAGACTCTATGGTATTTGTGGAACGTGATTCCATGATGTTCATGTTTAGAAAACCGATTGTATGGAGTGGAGAACGTCAAGTGACGGGTAATAGAATTGACATCCACTTCAATGATTCTACAGCAGATTGGGCGGTTCTTCCCGAGTCAGGTATGATGTCGGAACATGTTGATGAAGATTTTTATAATCAGCTTGCCGGCAAAACCCTGTTTGCAACTTTCGAAAATCAGACATTGAAAAAACTTGAAGTTTCAGGAAACGTTGAGACTATATTCTTGCCGCAAGAGTCTGATTCTACCTACAACCGCATGGTCACGGCTGAAAGCTCGTTCCTGACCATTGAGTTGGACAGCAATAAAATGGATCGATTGAAGATGTGGCCTGAAGTTACAGGGAAGGTGACGCCTATATTTCTTGTAAAGAAATCAGAACAATACCTTCAGAAATTCCGCTGGTGGGCTTCTTTGCGTCCGGAAAGAGAATGGTATGGGAATCGTCTGCATTGGGCTGATAACCTTGGAGAGGTTCCTGACGTTCTTGAGCAATATTTCCTCGCACCTTCAGATTTTGGTGAGCCTAAATCATTTTCCGGCACACGGTTTGTAGCTCCTGAAAGCTCTTTACCATTAGCTGATGAAATTCCGGCGATAGAGGCAAAGGCACCTGATTCGATTGCCACCTTGTTGCCGGGGGATGAATCCCTTAAACAGATTGAAGAGGCTGATAGTACTTCAGTGGAAGAGGCAGCCAAAATTGTTGAAGAAGGCGATAAAATCGAAGAGACGGTTAAAAATGAAGAAGAAAAATCTTCTTCCAAAGAAGCGGAACAACAGTCTTCTGCAATAAAGGAGAATTTAATAAAGAAGGAGGACGGAGAATGAGCGATGTCATTAAGCTTTTGCCTGATTCTGTTGCAAACCAGATAGCGGCGGGAGAGGTGATACAACGTCCGGCATCTGTCATAAAGGAACTTGTGGAGAATGCTGTTGACGCCGGAGCCACTGATATCCGAATTTTTATTAAGGATGCCGGAAGAACCCTCATACAGGTAGTCGACAATGGGAAGGGTATGAGTGAGACGGATGCGAGAATGGCGTTTGAGCGTCACGCTACTTCTAAAATACGTGGTGCGGAAGATTTATTTTCCCTGCGTACGATGGGTTTCAGAGGGGAGGCGCTACCTTCAATTTGCGCGATCTCGCAAGTTGAGATCAAGACACGGACAGATGACTCCACAATAGGTACACGTCTCGTGATAAACGCTTCAAAAGTTGAGACTCAAGAACCGTGTGTATGCGACAGGGGGGTAAATATAATGGTGAAGAATATTTTCTTTAATGTTCCTGCACGCAGAAAATTTTTGAAGACTGATAATGTAGAGACTTCCAACATTATGCGAGAGTTCGAGCGGCTTGCACTGGTAAATAATAATATCCGCATGAGTATCGACACCGGAACACGTGTACTTGATTTACGTGCGGCTACATTTAAACAAAGAATAGGGGATATCTGGAAAAACAATCTTGATCTTCATTTGCTTCCTATCGATGTTGACACTACGTTGATAAAGATCTCAGGTTTTATTTCTCGTCCTGAGTTCGCACGTAGACGGAATCCGTTGCAATATCTTATTGTAAACGGTAGGAATATGCGGCATCCATATTTTCATAAAGCCATTATGAATTGTTATGATTCATTGATTGCCGCTGACACTCAGCCTTGCTATTTCCTAAAATTTGAAGTGGATCCGGCAAGTATTGATGTCAACATACATCCCACAAAGAATGAGATAAAATTTGAATATGAGCAGGAAATATGGCCCATACTTCAAGCTTCAGTCAAAGCTGCTTTGGGTAAATTCGGGGCGGTTCCTTCTATTGATTTCAATAGCGACGTGCTACCGGTCGACCCATTGCCGCAAGGTGAATCTCCGGAACGTCCCACTCTTGATATTCCGGAAAATTATAATCCTTTTGTTGAACAACAAAATTCCTTTGCTAATAAGTTTTCCGGTTTTGGTTTTAATACACAAGAAAACATTAAAGGATCTTCTTTTTTCGGAAAAGAGAATAAATCTTTTGGAGGCGTAACTGATCGTAATAATGGTCGTGTGCCAAGAAATTGGGATGCCTTGTATTCTGATTTTATTAGCTCAAGCAAGAATATTGACGAACCCGCAGCATGCAGTCGCCTTGATCCTGCTAAAGACATCCTGCCTGAAATGGAAAATACTTCTGATGTTGTAAGTGCAATATGCGTTCAGCATGCGCAGAGCTTTATTGTCACGTCTTCGCGCGAAGGCTTGATTATCATTGACCAGCATCGTGCCCATGTCAGAATACTTTTTGAGAAATATCTTTCACAGATGGAGCAAGGGGATCAGGTGTCGCAAGGAATTATGTTTCCAGACATTTTGACTCTTGATCCGGAATATCAGCATGCGCTCGAAGAAGTAGGAGACGAATTGTCAAGACTTGGTTTTAAAATCGAATATGAGGAGGATAATAAATGGAAGATTGTCGCTGTGCCTGCGATGCTTAAAGATTCAGATCCGAAAGATATAGTGCTTAAGATTCTTGAATCTGTCACTGAAGATGGAGTCAATTACGGTAATGAAGGAAACGTTGTTAAAAATCTTCCTGAGCGTTTGGCTTTGGTCATGGCACGCACTTCTGCCATAACCAAAGGAAGACGTCTCACCACAGACGAGATGGAACATCTTGTGGGTGAATTATTCTCGTTGCCTTCGCCGGCTTATACCCCCAACGGCAATAGAGTCTATTGTCTTCTTGACGATGCTCGCCTTGATTCTATGTTCCGTTGATGTAATTATTCCTGAAATAAAAATATATTATAAAAGTTTTAGTTCTCTAATTTTAAATCCTTTAACTATCTTATACCACTTATTTATGGAGAAAATAGTACAGGCAATAAGCGGAATCCTGACAGACTATGTG
Source organism: uncultured Muribaculaceae bacterium (assembly GCA_910583795.1). GTDB lineage: Bacteria > Bacteroidota > Bacteroidia > Bacteroidales > Muribaculaceae > Lepagella. Next base: position 28,955 of record CAJTZQ010000004.1, on the reverse strand, counting down.
ATGGTTTTCACATTACTTGCCATGGCGATATATTTTACGATTGTCACCCGTGGCGTGCAGTTCAGAATGATTGGCGAGATGTGTCGTCTTCTGGTCAAATCCGGCAGTAAAAACAATATGCCTTCAAAGCATCATCATCATGGTGCTGTAAGCTCTTTTCAGGCATTTGCAATATCAATCGCTTCCAGGGTAGGCACAGGCAACCTTGCGGGGGTGGCAACGGCAATAGCAATCGGCGGTCCCGGTTCTGTTTTCTGGATGTGGCTGATTGCGCTGTTGGGCGCTTCGAGCGCTTTTGTAGAGTCTACTCTTGCCCAGCTATTTAAGGTTAGAGGTAAGAATTCGTTTATGGGTGGACCGGCTTATTATATTCAGAAAGGGTTGCATAAACGTTGGTGGGCTGTTACTTTCGCTGTGTTGATCACCTTGACGTTCGGTTTTGCATTCAACACCGTTCAATCAAACACTATTGCGTCTGCATTTCAGGAATGCTATTCATTTCCCCGTATATGGATGGGGATAATTTTGACTGTCCTGACTTTGATAATTATCTTTGGGGGGATAAAAAGCATATCAAGATTTAGTGAGATTGTTGTCCCGGTCATGGCGATAGCCTATATTATTCTTGCCGTTGTGATAATAATTATTAATATTGATAGAATACCTCACGTATTCACCATGATAATTGAGAGTGCTTTCGGTATAGGTCAGGCTGCCGGCGGCGCGATAGGAGCGGCAATGACCATGGGTGTGAAAAGAGGTCTGTTCAGCAACGAGGCGGGAGAGGGTTCCACTCCAAATGCGGCAGCTACTGCTTCTGTTTCTCATCCTGTGAAACAGGGGCTGATCCAGGCTCTTGGAGTTTATACAGATACGATCCTTATTTGTAGCGCCACAGCATTTATCATACTTTGCAGCGGAATGTTTCTTGAGGGGCATGACGGTATTGTCCTTACTCAGAAGGCTATTGATTCAGAATTGGGCGGAGGTCATAATTACGGTTCGATATTTGTGAGTGTCGCTATCCTTTTCTTTGCTTTTACAAGTATAATCGCTAATTATTATTATGGGGAGACCAACATACGTTTTATTAAAAATAATGACCTTTTGATAAAACTATACCGTCTGCTTGTGGGAGCGATGGTCTATCTGGGAGCAGTGTGCTCACTCGATCTTGTCTGGGGATTTGCCGACATTACCATGGCTTTGATGACTCTTTGTAACCTCGGAGCCATAGCTTTGCTTGGCAAATATGCAATCCGTCTGTTGAAAGACTATCTTAAACAACGCAAGGAAGGGAAAGATCCGGTTTATCATTCCTCTACCATTCCCCAGATAGCTTCCGAAACTGAATGTTGGGACTGACAATTTATGAACCATTTCAGAATATGGTTTGTTTGAATATGCAGCAGAATAATGTCTCTGCTATATAATATGTTTTGTTATGAAAAAGAAATTTAGAATTGTAGTTTTGTTGTTTGCAAGCCTGATGTTGGTAGGAACAATGATGTCTTGTTCTGATGATGATAATGATAAAGACATTGAAACTACCATCACAGTGAGCAATCTGCCAAAGAAAGCTCAAACATTCATATCCGATTACTATGCTACGGCAAATATTCTTTCTGTCAAGAAAGAACTCGATCATGGAGTGGTTCTTTATGACGTGGATTTCACAAATGGACAGGAAATCGTATTCAATGCCGATGGGGATTGGATCGAAGTGGATGCTCCTGACGGACAGCCGATTCCTTCGGGCATCATTCCGACAGCAATAGAAGATTATTTGAACACCAATTATCAGGACTATGGTGTTAACGATATTACCCGCACAGGCGGCGGATATGAGGTTGAACTTGTGTCTGGTGTTGATATGTTCTTTGATGCGGATGGTAATTTTATTCGCTTTGACAACTGATTTATCAAATTATTTAAAAATTAATGTCTCGGCAATTCGTTTTGCCGAGACATTTTTAATTATTTAGGAGGATGTCCCTAATTTTATGTTAAGCCTCTTAAATTGGATTTATATCAATACAGATTCTTACATCGATTAAAACAGGCTCCAACTTACTGTCAGGCCTGCCATGACAATCGCTACCATAGACATCAGTTTAATAAGGATGTTGAGGCTAGGGCCTGAAGTGTCTTTAAATGGGTCGCCAACAGTATCTCCGACAACTGTTGCGCGATGTACTTCACTCCCTTTCCCTCCAAAGTTTCCTTCTTCGATATATTTTTTTGCGTTATCCCACGCGCCACCGGAATTTGCCATGAATATGGCAAGAACAAAACCTGCACTTAAACCGCCTGTCAAGAGTCCGATAACCCCAGGCACTCCAAAGATAAGCCCTACTATAATTGGAACAGCTATGGCGAGAAGCGATGGGAATATCATCTCTTTTTGTGCTCCCTTTGTGCTTATCTGCACACAACGGGCGTAATCAGGCTCTGCCTCTCCTGTTAAGATACCTTTGATCGTGCGGAACTGGCGTCTCACTTCTTCCACCATATGAGCAGCTGCCCGACCTACCGCGTTCATTGTCAACCCACAGAACAGGAATGCCATCATGGCGCCGATAAACATTCCGGCAAGCACCATCGGATTCATGAGGTTTACGTTGTATGCCATCATGAAGTCGGTGAACGTTGCTTCTTGAATAGGTATTTTTACAACCTCATCGCTTAAGGAAGTGCCGATCTGTATGAATTCTGCTCCTATTCTGTGAAGACCTATACGTATTTCTTCGATATAAGACGCAAGGAGGGCAAGACCGGTGAGGGCGGCTGATCCTATAGCAAAGCCTTTTCCGGTGGCTGCGGTTGTATTGCCGAGAGAATCGAGTGCGTCCGTACGTTTACGCACAGCTTCGCCAAGACCGCTCATTTCTGCGTTGCCACCCGCGTTATCGGCTATCGGTCCGTATGCGTCAGTGGCAAGAGTGATACCCAGGGTAGACAACATTCCTACGGCGGCTATGCCGATTCCGTAAAGCCCCCATGAAATATTGGCAAAGTCAAATCCACTGGCAAGCCAGTAGCTTAGTATTATGCCGGCTACTACCGCTATCACGGGGATAGCAGTGGAAATCATGCCGAGGCCTATTCCTGAAATAATCACGGTGGCAGGTCCTGTCTGTCCGCTCTCTGCAAGCTTTTTTGTCGGTTTGTAAGATTGAGATGTGTAATATTCCGTGGCACGTCCGATGATTATTCCCACCAGCAGACCTATGACAACAGCGAATGAAATATTCACCCAATTGGGAATATTTAGCAAATATAGTATGCCGAATGTAGCTATCACAATAAGTGCGGAGCTAAGGTTTGTGCCCATAGATAGCGAATTGAGTAGATTCTTCATTGAAGCATTTTCTTTTGTCTTCACTGCGAATATACCTATGATTGAAAGAATGATGCCTACAGCAGCAATAAGCATTGGGGCGAGAATCGCTTTTACCTGTAGTGCAACTGCACTGTCCACACCCATTACGCCTACTGCTCCGGCACCTGCCGCCGCACCCAGTGCCGCCGTTGCAAGTATTGAACCGCAATAGCTTTCGTAAAGGTCTGCACCCATTCCGGCAACGTCTCCTACATTGTCTCCTACATTATCCGCGATAGTGGCAGGGTTGCGGGGATCGTCTTCAGGAATACCTGCCTCCACCTTACCCACAAGGTCTGCACCAACATCGGCGGCTTTCGTGTATATTCCGCCACCTACGCGGGCGAAGAGTGCCTGGGTGGATGCTCCCATGCCGAATGTAAGCATGGTGGTGGTTATCATTGTGAGCTTGTGCGTGCCGTTGGCAGGTTCTATCAAGTTCAACAGTATGTACCAGAATGAAATGTCGAGAAGACCAAGTCCGACAACAACAAGTCCCATAACGGCTCCACTACGGAAAGCCACTTTTAGACCTGCATTAAGGCTCTTGCTTGCTGCATTGGCTGTACGTGCTGATGCGTATGTCGCTGTTTTCATGCCAAGATAGCCGGCAAGCCCACTGAAGAAACCTCCCGTCAGGAATGCAACCGGAACCCAGGGATTCTGCAGACCGAACCCATATGCCATAATCGAGAAAAGAATCACTAATCCGAGGAATACAATTCCTACAATTTTATATTGCTGGCGAAGATAAGACATCGCTCCTTGTCGAACGTAAGAAGCAATTTTGCGCATGGTATCCGTCCCCTCACTTTCACGCAGCATACCTTTGTAGAAATACCATGCCATGCAAAGCGCTAATATTGACGCTATGGGCACAATCCAAAATAAAGTATTGTCCATCGTTAGATCATGATTTAATTTTAGAATATGTTTTCTTTTGACTTATGTTAAGATTTAGAGAAAATTTTCGAGTCAAATTTAAGATTGAGTGAGGGAGTTATGTGGTTCCATAAAGACTGAACGAAAGATTAAAATTGACAGGAAAGGTCTATAAAGATTTCATAAAGTTAAAAGTAAACATACTCTTAAGGTTAACAATAATAATTAAAGCTCACATGACAGGAAAGATCAAAATTGAAAACTTTCCTGCATCATACCACAAAATTATATGAATGGCGCGTATATACAAAAAATAAATACATGTTTAACAACATGTATTTATTTAAACTC
>CAJTZQ010000004.1:0-24240 GCA_910583795.1 uncultured Muribaculaceae bacterium | reverse complement strand
TCAACCCTAAACTCTCAACCCTAAACTCTCAACCCTAAACTCTCAACCCTAAACTCTCAACCCTAAACTATCCCTATAGAATTAAGGAAGATTATGAATATTGCAACCGGACACAGCCACCTGACGCAAAATCGGAACAACCCAAGAAGCGGGAATTTATACTTCCCATAATCTGTCAATTGATCCTTAATGAATTTTTTATCTACCCACCATCCTACAAATAGCGAGCATATAAATCCTCCAATGGGAAGACATATATTCGATGACAGATAATCAAACAGATTGAATATTGTCATACCGAAGATAGTGAAATCGCTAAGAGCACCGAAACTTAATGCGCACAGAAGACCTCCCACAAGAGCAATTGCTGAAGACAATATCGTGGCACCTTTACGTTTCATCTTTTTCTCCTCACAGAAATATGTGATGGAAATTTCACTCATTGATACGGTTGATGTGAGAGAAGCTAAAAAGAGTAAAAGAAAGAATAGGGTAGACCAGATCATACCGCCAGGCAATTGATTGAATATATAAGGAAGCACTTCGAATACTAATGTCGGGCCTGCTTCAGGAGAGAGATCAAATGAAAATACGGCAGGAAATATTATCACGCCTGCAAGTATAGCAACCGCTGAATCAAGCAATGCCGTAGTTGCTGCTGTCTTTCCTAATTTATTCTTGGAGCTGAAATATGATGCGTATGTCATCATGCATCCAAGTCCTAAACTTAGTGAAAAGAAAGCCTGCCCCATTGCTCCGAGCAATACTCCGGATGTTATTTTACTGAAATCAGGAGTAAAAAGGAATTTCATCCCTTCTTCGAATCCGGGAAGAAAAAATGAATTGACGCAAAATGCCACCAATAGAAGGAATAGAAGCGGCATTAATATATTTGATGCTCTTTCAATTCCCTTGGTCACTCCGCTTATGAGGATTGTAAAATTTGCAATGAGGAATACCACAGTCCATAAAAGGGGGCGCCATCCGGTAGTAAGGTTCAAAAATTGTCCGTGACCGACTTCTCTGTTTGAAAAATCAAGTCCTCCCGTAAGAGACGAAAGACAATATTCCACGGTCCATCCTGCCACAACAGAGTAAAAACTCAAAATAAGCAATGATGCAATGATTCCCAATGGCCCAGCTATGTGGGATATACTGCCGTCTCCGAGTTTTTTGTATGCTCCGAATATATTGCTGCGGGTTCCTCGTCCCATGCAAAATTCTGCACATAGCAATGGAACACCGATTAAAAGAACAAACAGAAGGTAGCATATCATGAATGCTCCCCCTCCATGGACTCCAGCTTCGTATGGAAATCTCCATATATTGCCGAGTCCTACCGCCGAGCCTACTGTGGTGGCAATCGCTCCGAATTTAGTATTGAATACAGCTCTTCCGTTATTATGCGTTGATGACATGTGTTGTGAATTTATCTCTTATTCAAAAAAGATATTTTAGTAATTAAATACTATGATTGTTTTGCAAATTTAATCATTATTTATAACGTATAATGTATATTTTATGAAGTTTATTGATTGTTGTTTGTGTTTGAGATTATTTTTATTTAATTTTGAAGAGAATTTATTTTTATTTATACCCATTATTAACACAAAATCATGAAATCTCAGCTTTTGGTAAAAGTATTTTTTTCTTTAGGAATTGCTTCCCTTATGGCAATTCCTCTTTCTGCAAAGACACCGACTTTGGCAGATGTGACCACCCACCAGGCAGGAGGTAATTATTATTGCTATCCTTATCTCTATGAAACTCCTCCGGCACAGACTCCTCCTCCGGCAGGATATGAACCTTTCCACCTGGAACATTACGGACGTCATGGCAGTCGCTGGCATATCGGATATAAACTTTTTGATAAATCTTATGATATTCTTGCTAAAGCTAAGAATGCAGGCAAATTGACCCCACTGGGTGAGAAGACATATGAGACAATTAAGACCATTCGTGAAAAAGCTCATGAGGGTAGGTCCGGAGAATTGTCTGATAAAGGTGCTTGGCAACATCAGGGAATTGGAAAACGTATGGTAGAAAACTATCCGCAGATTTTTAATTCCAGTACAAATATTGATGCACGGTCCACTGTTGTGATACGTTCCATCCTTTCGATGTTCAATGGCTTGAACGGCATTAAATCTATGGTTCCTGACATTAGGATCAAGACCGATGCAAGTTATGCCGACATGTGGTATATGAACTATTATGATGCCGAGGCTAAGAAAGTTCGTAAACATGCGGAGTCATCTAAAGTTGTAAAGAAATTCAATCGTAGGCATGCAAATAAGGGTGGATATCTTAAAAAGATAATCAACGACCCCGTTTATGCAAAAGATAGCATTGGCAATAAGCTCTACCACTCGTTGCTTACGGCTCTGCTAAACTGTCAGAGCCATTCCGACCAACCATGGCTTGTAGATGAGATATTTACCCCGGAAGAGGTTAAGGAGAGATGGGTTCAGAAAAATGTAAATTGGCTCATACAGGGTGGAAATTCTAAACTTACCAACAATCGTATGCCGTTCACTCAGTCTAATCTTCTTGAGAATATTATTCTGAGTGCCGACACTGCTATGAATTCCAATACGCCAAGTGCTAATCTACGTTATGGACATGACACTATTGTGATGCCATTGACTGCACTAATGGAGCTTGATAATTTCGGAGATGAAATGAACGATCTTGAGGCGCTTGCCGATAGCGGTTGGCATGATTACCTTATTGTGCCAATGGCAGCAAATATTCAGATGGTCTTTTATCGTAAGCCCGGAACGACAGGAGATGAAGACGTTCTTGTTAAGGTTCTTCTAAATGAGCGTGAGACAAGCCTTCCCGCTGGACATGTAAGCGGTCCGTACTATCGTTGGAAAGATCTTCGTGATTATTACATGAATAAAATCGCGCCCTATACCACCGGTCCTCTTCTCCAGGATGAAGACTGACAGTCGTTTTGACAATGTTAATAAAATTGATGCCGGGAATCTACAATGTTCCCGGCATCGTATTTAGAGACGGATGCATAACAAATTTGAAATCGCCTTTTATTCTCGTTGGAAGATTATTACGGCTTCTGTCAGGTCTGCCCTCGCATCAAGTATGTCAAGCATCTGTTGCCATGCCGAAATATCAAGTGTAGGATAGACGAATCTCTGTTGAACTACAACAGATACATCTCCGTTTTGATCGGTTATGGCTTGGACTATAAGCAATCCTATATCGTTTGATATATTTTTTGAGAATGCCTTGAGACTCTCTTCTGAGATTTTATATCCTTCAGGAGACTTGATTTTTAAATTAAAACGCTCCATATATGGAGACTGAAGATAGATATCCATTTGACGTTTACGTTCATTACCTGTTATTCTGCTGTTGCTGCCTGTGAATTTTCCTATCGGGAAAATCAATTCATCCCCTGCTTCTGAAACTACAGACGGAATTTTGGCATTATATTCTAACTTAAAGATCTTGTTGTCGGGAGTAAGTCCACGTTGAACAATCTTATGCTGAGAGATATTGAAATCAGCATCTGAAAATAAAAAGGATGAAAGTTGTTTCTCAGCATCGTTGATTCTCTCGATGGCAATTTCCGATGATTCAATAGGCTTTTGAGGCTTGAATATCTTTTTGTCGGGAAGATTAAAAAACTTTTCAGACTCCCTTAATATGTCCATTGTTCCATTGAATTTTGAACATAAGGACTTTGAATCTCCTTTAAGAGATATATCTCCTGTCACAGATATATTGTCTCCGTCACAGATTGAAATTTCACAATTAACCACACTGGTGTTGTCATTGGACGTATTTGGTGGCAGTTTGAATAACGATGGAGTAGACATTGGCTTGATAAGTTGTGGATCTGAGGGATAGGCGGCTCCTTCCTCTCCATGGAACACACTCGGGATTTCGCCCGGTACTAAATATGCAGGCGTGTCTATTATGTAAAGGTTATCACCTGTTTTGATTCCGTAAGACGTCATGTCCCAGCCGCATATCTCTTTCGTCGGGACATTGTCGCGTGAATTAATGAATGCGATAGATGCGTCTTTGGCATCTATCGGACTTTTCTTGACAATATCAGCTAAGATCAAGGCAGTTTCAAAATCATCATATCTGCCTTTTTTGTCAGTGACATTGACATAAAGCGTGGCAAGACAGGCTATGTCCAAAAGTTCTTTTTGTGTCAAATCAGGTTTTGTCTTTGCATAATCTTTTATCAAATTCATGATTTTGCCTCTGATTTCGTAATTTGAAAAATCAACTTTTGCTATACGCTGTGCTATCTGGTTGAAAAAGAAGCTTGGATGGAGGTTACCGTTCACTCCCGCTGATCTCTCAACAAAATCTCTACGGATTTTGGAGCGACAGTTTAATGGCCTGACATAGTAAAACGGCAACTGTCTTTTATCTTTGATGAATAGACTGTTGGGAATTACAGGCACATCTTTGAATGTCTGACTCAATATTGTCCTGCCTTTGTTGGTTGTGATTTGAATAAATGGTGGAGCCCCATTATAGTTCTTATAGTCAAGTGTGATTTCCGGGGATATATTGCATTCAATCCTAAGATTCATGATCGGATATTTTTCATTGATCATATATTGAAATGCAGGTGGATCAAATTCCTGAACCCATTCCCGTCGAATCGTGAAATAGTCGAGCACATCACCGGTTTCCAATCCGCTTATATCTATTTTCTTCTTTATGCGGTTTCTTTTGTTATCATTTTTTCCCTCAGTGATATCATATGCGTCGGAAAGGTCAACCGGGATAACTCTTCCATCCGGTTTATGAATTTTTGCGCCGAATCCTATTTCCATGCCTGCAAACTGATACCAATCGATGGAAGCTTTTTCTTTATGACCGAATTCATGTTTGGAGAATTCTTCAACGGCACGCTCATTGTTTAGTTTCACCATCCTGCGGTCGATACTAAACCATCGTGTGAATGTGCGTGTTGTCGCGTCTTGAGCATATTCAAAATCCATAAAAAGATAGTTGAGCTCTGCAAGAATCACGGCATCATTTTTCTCCATCAATTTTGGAGGTATCTCTTTTGTCGCGTCAAACATCTCCGGATATTTTTCCCAAACCATCTTTGCCGCTTCAGAAAGAAATTTATTATCGGCGGAGTATGCTGCTGATCCCGATGAACCTAGGATCGCGGCAATCATGATTATAAATAATTTTTTCAGTTTCATGGCAGTTTTTCAAGTATTATGTGAGCGTTAGACAATTGTTTGATTTTTCTGATTTCGGTGTTATATTTGTCGATATCTGCCAATGCCACAATGTCAGTCTTTGGTTGGATGTGGGCATTACACGTGATCTTTCCGTTTGAATATTCATATGACAAAGAAGATTCAAACCATTGATTGTCTATGGTCTGTTTCTCCGGTATATGTCTGGGGGTGAGGTTTTCAGGAATTGTGACTGTGTATTTGAAATCGCATCTGTATAAAAGAGTTTTCTTATAATCACAGGTGCGGTCTTTTGTGTTGACAAAGTCAAACTGAAAATCTCTGATCGGTTGGAGGTTGATATAGATCTTCCCGGAAGTTTCTTTTACGGATGCAATTTCAGATACGTTTGCTATAATCGACATTACAGGAGATTTCCTGTCTGTAGACACTGTTATGAGGTCAACCATAGAATTATTTCGTCCGATGGTGACAATATGTCTGATAAATTCATCTCTTTTGGATTTGGTGACGTCTTCGATAGACGATTCCACAGCCACTTTCAGAGCCCCGGAATAGTCATGCCTGATAATGCCGTGGAGAACGTCGGAAGCGATTTTGTAATCGGCTGTAATCTTAAAAACGTCATCTGAATTTGTGTCGGAAGGCACTGTCTTTAAAATAGGGTAGTCCCCGTTTTCGATCAAAGCCTCTCTTCCACGAATTTGTGCGGGTACAAAGCCATCGTAAGCATGGCGTGGTGTTCCGTCTAAATAAATTATGCTGTCATTGATGAGTGCTACAGCAATCATATGGTTTCCCGTGCAGACTGTAGGCATTTCTTTCCATCCGAATGGAGACGATCCCTTGGTTCCTATCCATGCAACCCGTCCGTCGATACCATTAAGTCGTAGCAGGGTTTTGATCAGGTTTGCCGAACCCTTGCAATCTCCACTTCTTCTGGCAAGTACGTTTGCAGCGGGAGCAGGAGCAAAAGCATTGTCACCGTCTTCAATAGCATAATATCGGATGTTGGAACGAACCCAAGCCGTGGTGCTGTCGATCAATGCATGTGGTGAATCCGCTTTGCTTTTAAGATCGGCGGCAAGTGCCTTCACCTTGTCATCTATGTTGACAGATTCATCGGGAAGATAGCCACTTATATAATGGTATAGATCAGTAACGTCAGAGAAATATCCTGTTATAAATAATTGTGGAATGGCTATATTTGGATCCGGGGAATCGGGCAACGGTATGTATGAAGTTTGATTTTGCGAAATCACTTTATACACCATCTCCCCGTTTGGATTATTTTCTTGAGTAAATTTCATACATGGCAATAATCCGTAGGGGATAACTTTTATCCGGTTTGAAAGTTCCGCAGGAATAGTGATTCTTGTTTCCGCGACTTTTGTGAAGTTGCTTGCCTTGAGAAATATACGGGTGAAAAGGGTAGGATCTTCGTGCGTCAGCTCAAATCTTACCTTAGAATCTTTTTCTTTTTTCACCGGCATAGCCATGAAACAGACACGACTGCCATCATAAAAAATATATTTATTTTCGTATGTGCGATATCTGGGTTTGGTTCCCGAAGCGGAGGCTTTTATAATTTTGCTTTTACCTCCATAAAATTTTATGACGTATGCAATATCTTCTGAATTTCTTGCCGTGTAGGTAATATTGTGTTTCTCTTTTATGGATACAGGTTTGCCGGAATTTGTAATAAATTCAAAATGCCGTGTTTCGTTGGATATTACTATGTTATCATTATATTTCTCTATTACTTCGTCATTAGAAGTTGTGCCGGCAACGATTGAATAACAATTGTTTAAGTGTGAGATAGAATGACCATACACAGGTGATGCCAAAGCAAGGCAGTATATAATGGTTTCCGCAATCGTTATGAGGATTTTAAGAAACGCATTCCCGAATGTTACTATGATCTGATTAGGCTTGGAGATTTTCATGTCGTTGTCAGATTAGTGATCGGTTATTTAGTTTGCAAAAATACAATAAAAAATGTAATATGCAATAAGATTGCCTGTTTTTTTGATAAATATTTATTAGAATTGATAAGAATTGATTTGCGATTGCCATTGCGAAATTATGGTTAGTGTTTTTTTATATTGTATAATTATTAAATATTTTTATATGTATGAATAAAAAATGATTGCTATGTGTGTTTTTTGCCATTTTATATGATGTTTTTTCGGCTTAAAACGTTAACTTTGCCGATTATTTCCCTATTAAAGGAAATAATGGATGAATATTCCGATTTAAGGGTGAATAAGTCTCCGAAAGGAAACTGATTGCCGGGTTTATTTAAGAGGTAAAAAAGATGTATAATTCTACAAAGGCGATACATACGCCTTTTCAGAGAAGAGACGTTTATGATGCTCTTCAAATGCCCGTTTACCATACAATGGCATACGAGTTTGACAATGCAGATGTGATGGCTGACGCTTTCTGCGGCAGATCGGATGCTCCTGACTATTCAAGGGTGCTTAATCCTACCGTTACTCATTTCGAACAACGTATAGTAAACCTTACAGGTGCGAAAGAGGTGAGCGCTTATTCATCAGGGATGGCTGCTATCAGCGCAATTATTCTTAGCACTGCTTCAGCGGGAAAAAATATTATATCTTCCCGTCATCTCTTCGGCAACACTTTCCTTCTTTTGACTCAGACACTCAGCCGTTTCAATGTCGAGGCGCGTCTTACGGATCTTACAAATCCGGAGAATGTAAAGAAGTTGGTTGACAAAAACACTTGTTGCATCTTTCTTGAAAGTGTTTCAAATCCTCAGACAGAAGTGGCAGATGTCAGGCAACTCGCCAAGATTGCTCACGACAATGGTATTCCTTTGATTGCCGACACGACAATGATACCTTTCACACAGTTTGACGCATCAAAAGTAGGCATCGATTTTCAGGTGGTGTCAACAACTAAATACGTGTCAGGAGGCGCCACGAGTCTTGGAGGTGTAATAATCGACTACGGCAATTTCCCGGACATCTCCAAGAGGATTAAAAAAGACTCAGTCTTCAACTTTGGCGCTTATATGACTCCTCATGTGGCATATATGCAGACTATCGGACTCGAAACACTTCAAGTTCGTTATGACCGCCAAGCTTCTTCCGCGCTTTATATAGCACGCCTCCTTGAAAAAACTCCCGGCGTGAAGAAGGTGGGGTATCCGGGGTTGGAAAGTCATCCCCATTATCAACTGTTCAAAGATATTTATGGTGATAAAGCTGGTGCAATGCTCACATTTGATCTTGCTGACGAGGCTAAATGTTTCAAGTTTATCAATGCCTTGAAAATGATTCATAGGGCAACTAATCTCTTTGATAACCGCAGCCTTGCCATTCATCCTGCAAGCACTATCTTTGGCCCCCTTTCTCCGGAACAAAGAAAAACTATGGATATCGAAGACACCACAATTCGTCTTTCAATCGGATTGGAAGATCCTGAAGATATATATGCCGATCTTGCTCAGGCAATTGATTCGGCAATAAATAACTGACCTTTTTTCTATTTTTTAATCATGGGAAAATACGATTTCGATAGAGTAATAGACAGACATGGAAGTGGAGCAATCAAGGTGGATAGCCTTGAAGAAAGATACGGACGCCCGGATCTAATAGCGGCATGGGTTGCCGACATGGATTTTGCCACACCTCCATTTATTATTGATGCATTGAAGAAACGTCTTGAGCATCCTATTTTCGGCTATACGGCTGAACCGGCAGACTATCGTCCTGCTATTATTGATTGGGAACGAAATCTTCATGGCTGGGAGATTGATCCTGAATGGTTGAGCTACATTCCCGGCATCGTCAAAGGTATCGGCATGGTTTTGAATGTATTTACAAAACCGGGAGAGGACGTAATTATAATGCCTCCCGTCTATCATCCTTTCAGGATCGTGCCGGAAGAAAACGGAAGGAATGTCGTCAACATTCCTATGATTGAAGATGAGAATCATCGTTATCATGTAGATTTCGAAGCTTTTGAAAACCTCGAAACAAACGGAGGTGTGCTTATTTTCGCGAATCCTCACAATCCTTCCGGAAGAATGTGGAGCAAAGAGGAGCTCCAAAAGGTCGCTGAAATTAGCAAGAAGAAAAATCTGCTCGTAATTTCAGATGAAATTCATGCAGATATGGCACTTTGGGGAAATAAACATGTTCCGTTTGCAACGGTCAGTGATGATGCAGCTCAAAACAGTATCACGTTTTGTGCACCGTCAAAGACATTCAACATCCCGGGCATTGTAAGCTCCTTCTCAGTAATCCCGAATAAAGATATAAGGGATCGTTTCTACGGATGGTTGGAAGCCAGCGAATTTAATGCAGCCCCGATGATGTCTCCGATTGCTACTATAGCTGCTTATAGAAAGGGAGATGAGTGGCGCAAAGAGATGCTTGCTTACATTGAAGATAATATTCGGTTTGTCGAAGATTATTGTGAAAAGAATATTCCGGGTGTCAGAGCATTGCGTCCGGAAGCGTCATTTCTTGTATGGCTTGATTGTCGGGGATTAGGTCTGTCGCACGATGAACTGGTCGACCTTTTCGTTAATAAGGCGCGTGTTGCATTGAATGATGGGGCAATGTTCGGTAAGGAAGGTGATGGTCTTATGCGTCTGAATGTCGCTTCTCCGCGCTCTGTAATGGAAGAGGTGATGAATAGGATCAAAGAAGCCGTTGTCGGAAAGTGATTCAAATTTCGTTTGAGGAATTTGTACCACTGAGATATTAAATTATAAGATTGAAATTCTGAAGATGCAGCTGAAGAAGATTATTGATATAATAAATGAAAGCCCTAACCCGGTGTTCTCTTTCGAGATTTTACCTCCTTTGAAGGGCAACAGCATATATAAGGTTTTTGACATTGTGGAAAAACTTAAAAAGTTTGACCCCAAGTTCGTCAATATCACTTCGCATCATAGCGAATATATATACAAACCTCTTCCCGACGGCACTCACCGTAGGGTGAGCGTTGTGAAGCGTCCGGGAACCGTGGCAATTGCGGCTGCTATACAGAACAGATATGGTCTGATTCCAGTTCCACACATCATCTGTAAAGGATTTACAAAGGAGGAGACGGAATACGCTCTTCTTGATCTCAATTTTCTTGGAATCAATAATCTTTTGGTGCTTCGTGGCGATGAGAAAGGGCAGGATACCACCAATGGGAGTCCTGAACTTTATCATGCACATGCCACAGACTTGCAGTTGCAAGTCAATCTGTTTAATCAGGGAATAGGCTTGGAAGACACTAAAATAGAGGGTATCGAGACCCCGTTCTCATACGGAATGGCATGCTATCCCGAGAAGCATGAAGAGGCTCCGAATATGGATTCTGACATCTATTATCTTAAGAAGAAAGTTGAGAATGGTGCGGACTATTTGGTGACCCAAATGTTTTTCGACAATGAGAAATATTTCAAGTTTGTAGAAAGATGCAGGACAGAAGGTATAACTGTCCCGATCCTTCCCGGATTGAAACCGATCTCAAAGAAAACCCAGCTGACAGTCCTTCCTAAAGTGTTCAGAACTGACATTCCTGAAGAATTGGCATCAAGAATCCGGGAATGTAAAACTGACGATGAGGTTAAGAAGGTAGGCATTGACTGGGGTATCAGGCAAAGTAGGGAACTTCTCGAACATGGTGCACCGGGAATACATTACTATACGATGAGTGTTTCAGACAGCGTGATGAAAATAGCGGAAAGAGTGTTTTAAAATTTTGTTCAGATTGAAACCACACGATTTAATAAGGCTTTTAGAGAAAAATGTGCTCGTGCTCGATGGAGCCATGGGCACTATGATTCAGCGCTACAAGTTTACTGAAAAGGATTTTCGTGGCGAAAGATTTGTGTCTCACGGCGTCAAACTGTCGGGATGCAATGACCTGTTATGTCTTGTGTGTCCTGATAGAATAAAGGAAATTCACAATGCTTATCTGAATGCCGGAGCTGATATAATTTCCACCAATTCCTTTAATGCAAACGGGATTTCAATGGAAGACTATGGACTGCAGAAATATCCCGGTCTGATTAAAGAGATTAACCGGGCTGCTGCTGCCATTGCCAAAGAATGTGCCAATAATGCCCCTTTAAGACGTTGGGGAGGGACGGCTCTTGTTGCCGGATCAATCGGTCCGACAAATAGAACGGCTTCTATGAGTCCGGAGGTTGGCGATCCCGCTTATCGCAATGTGACATACGACATGCTTTTTGAAGCCTATTCTGAACAGATTGCAGGATTGATCGAGGGCGGAATTGATATACTTTTATTTGAAACCGTATTCGATACACTTAATCTGAAGGCAGGTCTCGATGCTGCAAACTATGTGATGAGAGAAAAAGGAGAAGAATTGCCGATAATGATTTCAGCAACAATCTCCGATAAGTCGGGGCGGACTCTTTCCGGTCAGACTTTGGCGGCTTTTGTCACTTCAATTGAAGAATACGACAATGTTGTGAGCCTTGGACTGAACTGTAGTTTCGGCCCCTCGGATATTATACCTTATGTAAAGGAATTAGGAAATCTCACGCGACATTTTATAAGTTGTCATCCTAATGCCGGATTGCCGAATGCAATGGGAGAGTATGACGAAACACCGGAATTGTTTTCATCTCATGTGGAGACTATGCTTAGGGATGGTTTCCTGAATATTGTAGGTGGTTGCTGCGGTACTACCCCGGAACATATCGCTGCGGTTGTGTCAAAACTCCCTGATGCAAAAATTCATGTGCGTCCTGAGATTCCGCGGGCGCTGAGAGTTTCAGGGCTTGAAAGGGTAGAGGTTTTGCCAGAGAATAATTTCGTCAATGTCGGGGAACGTTGTAATGTTGCGGGTTCACGTAAATTTCTTCGTCTTATAAAAGAAAAAAAATATGAGGAGGCAATGATGATTGCCTTGCATCAGGTGGAAGACGGTGCCATGATGATAGATGTCAACATGGACGATGCCATGCTTGATGCCAAAGAGGAAATGGTGCATTTCTTACGTTATATAGCTTCGGATCCGGATATTTCGAAAGTGCCGGTAATGGTTGATTCGTCTGATTGGACCGTTGTTGAGGCTGCTTTAAAGAATCTTCAGGGAAAGAGCATAGTAAATTCCATTTCTCTCAAGGAGGGTGAAGAGTCTTTTCTAAAAAAAGCAAAACGTATTCGTCAATTAGGGGCTGCTGTGATTGTAATGGCATTTGATGAGAAAGGCCAGGCAGACACTTATCAGCGCAAGATTGATATTTGCCGACGTGCGTATGATCTGCTCGTCAGTAAGTGTGGATTCCCTTTGGATGGTATTATTTTTGACGTCAATATAATGGCGGTTGCCACAGGAATAGAGGAACATAATCGTTACGGTATAGATTATATCGAGGCTGTAAGATGGATTAAAAATAATCTTCCGGGGGCAAGAACAAGTGGCGGAGTCAGCAACCTCTCTTTTGCATTCAGAGGTAAGAACGCGCTTCGTGAGGCTATGCATGCAGTATTCCTGTATCATGCAATTGATGCCGGACTTGACATGGGAATCGTGAATCCGGCTACTTCTGTCACATACGAAGATATAGAACCAAAACTCCGGACTCTGATAGAAGATGTGATACTTGCCCGTCGGGCGGAGGCTCCCGAGGAGCTTGCCGATTATGCTGCCAATGATACTCAACAATCTGTTGTTGCAAGCAAATCCTTGCAGACTCGTGACCTTTCCATCCCGGTTAGTGAAAGGTTGGAAAATGCCATTATAAAAGGCAATCCGGAATTTCTCAATGAAGATCTCGACGAAGCTATTGGAGAATATGAATCTGCGGTCAAGATTATTGAGGGTCCTTTGATGGACGGCATGAACAGAGTTGGCGAATTGTTCGGTGCCGGCAAAATGTTTTTGCCGCAGGTTGTCAAGACTGCGAGAACAATGAAACTTGCCGTAGATCATCTCAGACCTCTAATGGAAGCGGCAAGTAATAATAATGCGGGGTCCAAGGCAGGCAAGGTGATTTTTGCCACTGTGAAAGGTGATGTGCATGATATTGGCAAAAATATAGTTTCCATAGTTCTCGCTTGCAACAATTACGAAGTGATAGACCTTGGGGTAATGGTTCCAGCTGAGACAATCGTAGAAACGGCAATTAAAGAAAAACCGGATTTTGTCTGCCTGTCCGGATTGATCACCCCCTCGCTCTCGGAAATGGTCAATGTGGCGAAAGCCATGGAACAGGCTTGCCTTCACATCCCGTTGCTTGTGGGTGGTGCCACTACATCGCGTATTCACACGGCTTTGAAAATAGCCCCTGTTTACCATGCTCCGGTTGTACACATGACTGACGCCGCTCAGAACCCTATAGTGGCTTCAAAACTTCTTAACCCGGATACCCGTGAAGATTTTGTTGATAATCTTGATAAGGAATATTTGGAATTGCGCGATTCTTACAACCAGAGATCAGTGGAAATGGTCACATTGTCTGAAGCTCGAAAAAGAAGGTTGAAACTTGATTGGTTGGTATATGATGCGCCAATGCCGAATATACCTATGAGAAGCCCAATGGTGATCGACGTAGATCTTGCTGAGGTTGGCAAATTTATAAACTGGAAAATGTTTTTCCACGCATGGCGGTTGACCGGAGGCTTCTTAGACAAATTTCCATACGATGGTTGTCCTGCATGTGTGTCTTCGTGGAAAAACGGTATATGTCCACAAGACCGAGACAAGGCGGAAGAGGCATGGAAACTTTATAGCGACGCACAAGTTCTCTTGTCTGAATTAATCTCCGGCAAGAGATTCGATGGAAAAGCGGCAATAGCATTTTATGAGTCTAATTCAGAAGGGGATGATATTATTATTGGTGGTATAAGATTGCCTCTCTTGCGTCAGCAACGTAAGGATTCTGAATTTTTGTCGCTTGCCGATTTCATTGCTCCCATCGGAATTGCTGAAGATATCGTAGGCGCATTTGTGGTTACCGCCGGACTGTATCTTTCTTCAGAATCTGAACGTCTTAAAGAAGCAGGAGATTCTTACGGGAGTTTGCTTCGCCAATCGCTTGCCGACAGGATTGCCGAGGCAACAAGCGAATGGCTTCATGCAAAAGTAAGAAAAGAATACTGGGGATATTCACCTCAAGAGAAAGAAGATGTGTCTGCTATTTTGAAAGGAGGATATAGAGGTATTCGCCCGGCTATGGGATATCCTATGCTTCCAGATCAATTACTCAATAAAACGTTGGCGAAGTTATTGCCAATGAGTGATATCGGGGTGAGTCTGACTGAAAATGGCGCAATGATGCCGACGGCAACTGTAAGCGGTTTATACGTTTCGTATCCCGAATCACGTTATTTCATGATAGGGGTAATTGGAGAAGACCAGTTGAAAGATTATGCAATGCGCAGGGAAGAAGGATTAGAGAGGATAAAAGATATTTTGAGAATGTGACTTAACTTCTATTAAATGATATGCAAACCAACAACAGACAATTGAAGAAGATAGCCATACAAGGTGTGGCAGGGTGTTTCCATGATGCAGCAGCCCGTCAATTTTTCGACGGGCAGGATGTAGAGACAATTCCATGCGATTCATTTCCCGATCTTTTTGAAAGATTGGAGGCGGATGCTTCTATGCTTGGAATCGTGGCTATCGAAAACACCATCGCCGGAAGTCTCCTTGCAAATCATGAGTTGTTGAGAAAAAGCAATCATACTATTATTGGTGAGCATTCTGTCAGGATAAGTCATGTGCTTTGTGCTCTTCCTGGTGAGACTATTGAATCTATCAGCGAGGTGAATTCCCATCCTATGGCTTTGATGCAATGCGAGCAATATCTTCGCCGTCATCCCCACATGAGAATGGTGGAAAAATTTGATACTGCAGGTAGTGCCGAAGAGATTGCCCGGGAGAAACTTACAGGTCATGCCGCTGTTTGCGGTGAGTTTGCAGCTAATCTTTATGGCTTGAATATCCTGGAAAAGGGAATTGAGACAAATAAAAGAAACTTCACACGTTTCCTGATTCTTGCAGATCCCTTGCTTGCAGGCGAATTGAAGCCAAGGGAGGAGGAGCTGAATAAGTCGAGTGTGGTTTTCACTCTTCCTCATTCTCAGGGCGCCCTTTCCAAAGTCTTGACAATCTTATCTTTTTATGATGTAAATCTCACAAAAATACAGTCTTTGCCGGTAATAGGAAGGGAATGGGAATATCGTTTTTATATAGATCTGACATTCTCTTCATATTTCAGATATCGTCAGGCTCTTCAGGCTGTCCGTCCACTTACGAATGAATTCAGGGTGCTCGGTGAATATGTGGAAAGAGTAGGAATTAATTAGAGTTTATAGTTTAGGGTTTAGAGTTTAGGGTTTAGAGTTTATAGTTTAAGAATAATTTGAATCTCACAACTCAAATCTCACAACTCACAACTCGAAACTCACAACTCACAACTAAAAAGAACAATGATGAAGAATAATATAGAGCCCGCCAATAGGGTCAATGAGATAAAAGAATATTGGTTTGCAGGGAAAATGCGCGAGGTTGCGCGTATGAATGCTGATGGACAAGATGTAGTTTCCCTCGGAGTAGGCGGTCCCGACAGGATGCCGGCTATTGAAGTAGTTGAGACCCTTTGCGAGTCAGCCCGTAAAGAGAACAATCACGCTTACCAGATAGCTTCCGGACTTCCGGAGCTAAGGCAGGCTATGAGCCGTTGGTATAAGCGAAATTATGGTGTGGATCTTGATCCGGACGCAGAGGTCCTCCCTCTAATTGGCTCAAAGGAAGGAGTCCTTCATGTGAGTCTTGCATTTGTCAATCCAGGAGATAAAGTATTGGTACCCAATCCCGGTTACATGACTTATACCGGAGTGAGCAGGATGCTTGGTGCCGAGATCATTCCTTATGATTTGAAAGCTGACGAGGGATGGATGCCCGATTTCGATCAGCTCGACAAATTTGCTTCCGAAGGCGGTATTAAATTAATGTGGGTGAATTATCCCAATATGCCCACAGGCGCGTGTGCAAATAAAGAATTATTTGAAAAGTTGGTTGCATTCGGAAAACGCCATGGCATTGTGATTGTACATGACAATCCCTATAGCTTCATTTTAAATGATAATCCGTTGAGTTTGTTGTCTGTCCCCGGTGCCAAAGATATTGCCATAGAACTTAATTCTTTGAGTAAAAGTCACAATATGTCGGGATGGCGTATGGGAATGGTGGTTTCCAATCCTGAATTTGTGACATGGGTGAGGAAAATGAAATCAAATATTGATTCCGGTCAGTTCAAGCCTGTGATGGAAGCTGCTATAAAAGCATTGGATCTTGACGAAGATTGGTATAGGGAGCTAAACAAGGTTTACGCTGAACGCCGCAAGGTAGCGGAAAAGATTATGGATGCACTTGGATGTACTTATGATCCTGCGCAAAGAGGTCTTTTCCTTTGGGGAAAACTGCCCGAAAATGCTCCCGACAGTGCCACGTTTACCGATAAAGTCTTGCATGAGGCTAAAGTGTTTATCGTGCCGGGATTTATTTTCGGCAGCAATGGGGAAGGATACATCCGTATTTCACTGTGTTCCCCTGTAGATAGAATGGAAGTCGCTCTTGAGCGAGTAAAGGCAATGAAGTAATAAAAACTATATAATATTATGAATTTCGAAGATTTAAAACCATTAGTGGATGGTCTTGATGTTTCTGAAAAACCGATTGTGATGGCAGGTCCATGTAGCGCGGAGACAGAGGAGCAGACCCTTTCCACTGCGCGCCAGCTGGCAATGGGCGGCATCAAGATTTTCCGTGCCGGCATTTGGAAACCGCGTACAAAGCCGGGAGGTTTCGAGGGTATAGGCAAGGAGGGTCTTGAATGGCTTAAAAAAGTGAAGGAAGAGACCGGGATGCTTGTGGCAACAGAAGTTGCGATGCGTGCCCATGTGCTTGATGCTCTCGAAGCCGGAGTGGATATCCTTTGGATTGGCGCTCGCACATCTGCCAATCCTTTTGCAGTGCAGGAAATTGCCGATACTTTGAAGGAAGCAGGGGCTACAGATGTGGCTGTCCTTGTGAAAAATCCGGTTAATCCTGATTTGGAACTTTGGATTGGAGCTCTTGAAAGAATTTATAATGCAGGGATCCGTCGCCTTGGGGCAATTCATCGAGGGTTCAGTTTCTATGGCAAGAGCATATATCGTAATCCGCCGCAATGGCACATACCGATCGAGCTTCATCGACGCATCCCTAATCTTCCTATAGTCATAGATCCCAGTCACATGGGTGGAAAGAGGGAACTTATTGCATCTCTTTCCCAGCAGGCGCTCGACATGAAGTTTAGCGGACTTATGATTGAAAGCCACTGTTCGCCAGATGAAGCTTGGAGCGATAAGAATCAGCAGGTCACCCCGGAGATATTAAAGGTGATTCTCAGATCTCTCGTTCTTCGCAACGCTAATCAGGATACGGAGAGCCTGCAGAATCTGCGTGAACAGATTGACCGCATAGACACAGAATTGCTTGAGATGTATAAAAGGCGTATGGACATTTCTCGTCAGATCGGTAAATATAAGAAAGAACATTCAATGCCGGTTGTTCAGGAATCCCGTTACGATGACCTTATCAGAAGCAGGGTTGCTGCAGCAGTCCAGATGGGTATGTCGGCAGATTTCATGAAGACAGTTCTTCAGGCAATTCATGAGGAATCAGTTCGTCAGCAGATTGAAGTCCTTAACGAAAACTAATCCTTATTTACACGAAAAGAAAAACGTCGGAACCTGTGATTCCGACGTTTTCTTTTGCTGACTGTTCTTGAAAAAGTGAACAAATCGTTCAATTTAGTGTAAAAAAAAGTATATTGCAAAGTGGTGGTTGATAAGAAATCTAAATTTTACTAATTTTGTGAACTGAGTATTGTCTCAATCTCATTCGAATATTGAAGATGTTTCCACTTTTTTCGGAGATTGAAATTCGCATTGCTTGGATGTTAATTGTCAAAACTAAACATACTCTAACAACTCGCAACTATTAAAAATATATACCTGAATCATGAAAAAATCTATAATTGCCGGTATCTTTGGTCTCGCTGCACTTTGCGCCGGTGCAACCGATCTGTTTTTTTATTCCCCCGAAGACGGCACGGGAGGACTTCGTTTTGCTGTCAGTCAAGACGGCAAGTCTTGGCGCAGTATTGGCTACGGTTATGATTTCGTCAAATCCGATTTCGGCGCATGGGGCGCCGGAAAAAAGATGTGGTCGCCGCAACTTTTCCCGACATCGACAGGATGGTCTTGTATTTTTCGGGTCACTCCCGACGGCAGTGCGATAGGGTGGGCGCAATCTCCGGATCTTATAAATTGGAAACCTCAGGAATATCTGACCCCATCCGATACGGCGAAACTGACTTTCCGTTCGAATGTCGGGTTCCAACCTTCTGTTGTCGATCTTGATGGGAAGAAGGTCTCAGGATACGTGATGAAAACGGACGACCAAACCGTTAAAAGACTTGAGGATTATACTGCAGAACGCGCGCGTCTTGCCGCTCTATATTCCGAACATTGTGACAAAGACGGGGAGCGTTTCGCCGGGCTTCAGCCGGTGAAGGGAAGTGTGGTGGCTACCGGTCAGTCAAAAGACATCAGTCCGCTTCTGATGGGTATTTTCTTTGAAGACATCAACTATGCCGCTGATGGAGGATTGTATGGAGAGCTCGTTCAAAACCGTGATTTCGAATATAACAATGACGAAAGACGAAATGTAAAAGAATGGGGGCCGGAATATGCATGGAAGGTTGCGGGCGATAAAATCGATTTCACCATTTCAACTGACGAACCGATTCATCCCAATAACCCTCATTTTGCACGTCTCAATGTAAAAGGGGGAATCGCGACTTTGGTAAATAATGGTGGAAACGCCTTTGTAAATTCCGGATTTGATGGAATTGCCGTCAAGAAAGGTGAACCATACCGTCTGCGTCTCAAGGCAAGATCAACCAAGAAAATGCCGATGGAAATCGACATAGTTTCCGACCATGGAAGAAAGGTGGCTTCAGGAAAAATTACAGTCAAGCAATCAAAAGATTGGAATGACTATGAACTCATCCTGACTCCTGATGAATATTCGCCGAATTCAACTCTGCAAATCGTCCCTAAAAACAATGGCACCCTGGATCTTGATATGATAAGCTTATTCCCGGTGAACACTTTCAAGGGTAGGGAAAATGGATTGCGTGCTGATCTGGCACAGACTTTGGCTGACTTGAAGCCAAGATTTGTGCGCTTCCCCGGTGGATGTGTAGCCCATGGAAACGGAATTGACAATATTTATGATTGGAAAGGTTCTATCGGGAAACTTGAAGAACGCAAGCCGTTGTCAAATCTTTGGGGATATCATCAATCGCGAGGGCTCGGCTATCATGAATATTTCCAGTTCTGTGAGGATATAGGAGCCGAACCGCTTCCTGTTGTGGCGGCGGGAGTGCCGTGTCAAAATTCATCCACCCTTTCCCGTTACAGTCATGACGCGATTACGAGCCAGGGTCAACAGGGTGGTATTCCCATGGAAGATATGGATGAATATCTTCAGGATATTCTCGATCTGATAGAATATGCCAATGGTCCTGTCTCTTCAGAATGGGGTGCTAAACGTGCTGCCGCAGGGCATCCCGAACCTTTCAATCTGAAATATATCGGGATAGGCAACGAGGATATGATTACGGAAGTGTTCAAGGAAAGGTTTAATCTGCTCAACAAGGGCGTAAAGAAAGTCCATCCAGAGATAACAGTGATCGGTACGGTAGGTCCTTTCTATGAAGGTGCTGATTATGAAGAGGGATGGAAGCTGGCAAAAGAGCAGAATATCGATATGGTGGACGAACATTATTATGTGGATCCCGCTTGGCTTATCTACAATCAGGACTATTATGATGATTACGACCGTAATGGCACAAAGGTATATCTCGGTGAATGGGCGGCACACCTTCCGGGGCGTCCTTCCAATATAGAGACGGCTCTTGCCGAAGCTCTCTATCTTACATCCGTGGAGCGCAACGGGGATGTGGTTTCCATGAGTTCTTATGCCCCGTTGCTTGCTAAAGACAATCATACCCAATGGAAGCCTGACCTTATCTATTTCAACAATACTGCGGTCAGACCCACCACAGATTATGAAACCATGCGTCTGTATGGTGAAAATTCAGGAAACAAGTATCTGAATGCCGATGTTAAGATTGATAGCGACAATGAAAAGGTTCGGGCAAGAATAGGGTCATCCATTGTAAAGGATGAGAAAACAGGCGATATAATAATCAAGCTTGTCAACATGTTGCCGGTGGAGGCCACCATGGAGGTAGACGTCACAAAGTTCTATCCGGAAGGCAAGGGGGCGATCAGTTCGGTACGCACTGTCATGAGCGGCAAACCCGCCGATGACAAAGCGTCGGTAAAAATAGACCGTGTCACTCTCGACTCTCCCTTCTTCAACATCCCCCTCGCTCCGTATTCTTTCACCGTTCTTCGGCTGAAATAACCCTTCCCTTTCGAGAACTTTAGAATTAAAAAGCAGTAAATCAGCAAAATGGTATCAATGCAATAAAACCGCATTGATACCATTTTGCTGATTTCACCCTTCACCCTTCACCCTTCACCCTTCACCCTTCACCCTTCACCCTTCACTCTTCACTCTTCACTCTTCACTCTTCACCCTTCACTCTTCACCCTTCCCCCTTATCGTCTCTGTCCGCTTCGAATAGCCCGTCGATAATGCCGTCGGCTACTCCGATCACAGGTACAACAATTTTTTGGGCTCCGGTAAGAGATGCGACTGTCAGAAAGATTTCTGAGGCTGGTATAATAACGTCGGCACGGTCCGGCTTTAAATCATATTTCTTCATCCTCTCCTCTACGCTTAATGGCTTCAGAAGATGATACATGCGCGACAATTCATTTACACTGAATGAATTGTCTTCTTCATTTTTACTTTTTGCAAGTTTATAGAGCTTGTTGATGTTGCCACCTGAACCAATTATTACAATATCTTTATATTGTGACGCTATTTTTGTCAACTCTTCATTTAAGCGTGTCCATTCGTCACCTTTTACTTTATCGGTGAGAATACGCACTGTTCCGATGTTGAAAGAAAGAGATTCCTGCAGTTCTCCATGCGCAAGCAGATTGATCTCCGTGCTGCCGCCTCCTACATCCACATAAAGGTAATTGCCATCAGGTGCGCCATTATATTCAATATGATTGTAATATACGATCTTCGCTTCCTCTTCTCCGGCAATGATTTCGATTTTGATGCCTGTTTTATCTTCTATTTCTTTGATAAGCTCTTTGCCGTTTTCAGCATCGCGCATAGCTGAGGTCGCGCACGCCCTTAGTTCGTCTACATCATATATTCTCATGAGTTGACGATATGCTTTCATAAGACGGATAAGATTTTCAGCTTTTTTCTGAGATACCTTACCTTTGGCGAAAACATCGAATCCGAGACGCAATGGCACGCGAAGTAGCAACATTTTTTTCAAATGCTGCTCATCATCTTTTTCATATTTTTTTATTAGCAGTCTCACGGCATTAGATCCGATATCGATTGCCGCGTATGTCTTATCTTTCATAATTTCTCGATTTCTTGTCTGTTTATTTCTGAATAGCGTTGATATAGCTCTTCCTGTGATCTGAATGGCTTATCTGATCCGGTGTCTTGTATTTTCAGCGACCCGGTGCCGTCAACCACTCTTGCCTGTGTATTGTCGGAAAGTGCATAATTAATTGTGTTTATAACGTCAGACTTGATTTCCGGGTCAAAGACCGGTGTGATTACTTCTACCCGGTTGTCAAGATTGCGGGGCATCCAGTCGGCAGATCCAAGAAAGACCTTGTCTTGACCGTTGGCATGGAAATGGAATAGACGGGCATGCTCAAGATAGCGGTCAATAATTCCCGATGCTTTTATGTTTTCGCTCACTGTCTTCACTCCCGTCACTATGGAGCAGTTTCCTCTTACAGATATTTTGATATCCACGCCCGCCTTAGATGCCTCATAAAGACGTTCCACCATATCTTCATCGGTGATATGGTTTATTTTTATGTGGATAAAAGCAGGGAGACTTTTTTTTGCATTTTTGATTTCTGCATCTATAAGGTCGTGGAAATAATCTCGCATATGGTTAGGCGATACAAGAAGATGCTTGTACGTTACAGGTCGATAAGGGCGTTTAATAAAACTGAAAACCGATGCCACGTCTTTTGTGATTGCCGGATTTCCGGTCATAAGGAAATAATCGGTATATACTTTTGCATTTCCTTCATGAAAATTGCCGGAACCGATCACTGCTATGTCTTTCCCGATTTTTGTGCCTATTAAAACAAGCTTTGAATGCACCTTCAGACCCTCCACTCCAAAAACTACGTTCACGCCGGCATCCTGCATTTTCCTTGACCAGTGGATGTTGCTCGATTCATCAAACCTGGCAAGTAATTCCACAACTGCCGTCACTTTCTTTCCGTTGCGGGCGGCGGCGATAAGTGCTTCCACTATTTTGGAATTTTTTGCCACACGGTAAAGTGTGATTTTTATGCTTTTCACATTTTTGGAAACTGCCGCTTCCTGAAGAAGCCTGACCACATAGTCGAAAGTGTGATAAGGGACGTGAACAAAACGATCCTTTTCAGCCACTATTTGCAACAGACTTTCCGAACGTTTCAATTCAGGTTTGATTACAGCACGCCATATCGGATATTTGAGATCGGTTCTGCCTGACGCCGGAAAAGACATGAAATCCTTATGGTTGTGGTATCTGCCCGACGGCTTGATTGTATCGAGCTTGTCGAGTTTTAATTTCTTCATCAAAGATATGAGAAGTGGCTGAGGCATATTCCTGTCGTAAATAACCCTCAGAGTCGCACCACTTTTTCTGCTCTTTACAGCTTTTGCTATTTTTTCAAGCGGACCGACATGCAGATCGTTGTCGAAGTCCATCTCTGCATCTTTGGTAAACTTGAAAGAAAAGGCATTGAATTCTGTAAATCCCATTCCGGGGAATATATGTGGAAGGCATAACCTGATCACGTCATCAAGATACATAACATATGTCTTTCCATCCTCAGATGGCAACTGGATGAAGCGTCCGCAAGTATCCACAGGTAGTTTGACAACAGCATAATCCGTTTTGCGTGACGGCCCTGATAACTCTATCGCAAGATAAATCCTGTCATCATCTTCATGTGAAAATTCATAAAGATGGTTTATCCATACCGGAGACACAAATCCTGATATTTTTTCACGAAACAGGCATTTAACGTAATGTCGTTGTTCATCTGAAAGCATGTCCTGGTTTACAATCGGTATGCCGTTATCTTCCAATACATGCTCCACTTTTTTTACCGCGTCTGCATATTCTTCTGATAGTTTGTCGTTCATTTCAGACAGACGGCTAAAAAGATTGTTGGCATGTCGTTTTTCTTCTGCAACGTTTTTTCCGTGCATGGTTGCAATGCGTGAGATTGTAGCCATTCTCACGCGGAAAAATTCATCGAGATTGTTTGAATAAATGCCGAGAAACGATAGCCGTTCAAGAGGTGGTACATTTTCTCGCATCGCTTCCTGTAGGATACGGTGGTTGAAATACATCCAGCTTACGTCGCGGTCAACGTATGGATATGAACTGTGATAGGAGTCTGACATAAGATGAAATTAAAATTCCATGTTATCCCGCAATATGGATTTTTAATTCGCGGGTATGTTTTTATTCCTATCTAACAAATGTGTCGTATTAAGGTTTAAGATGGCTATTCCCAATGAAGTTGTTTCGACTTTTTTCTTTTTCAATATTCCCCCCATCCTCTGGATTATTGGTCACTGCATCATTTGATAATTGGAATAGCAATTACTAATTACTAATTGCTCATTGTTAATTGAAACAGGGTACCTGGTCTCTGACTCAATTGGCAATGAGTAATTATTAATTATCAATTCTGATTATGCATTATGCATTATGAATTATGCATCATTAGTGGTGAAATATTCACCGGATAGTAAAAAAGTTTAATAAAAACACTCT